>BNTP01000267.1 GCA_025996695.1 Bacteroidia bacterium
ATGTGAGCGAAACAACAACAACGTGGCAGTATGCGCTATTACTTTCGTTTACCTCCTACATCGTTGAACGCGATAATGTAAATGATGAACCACTTGCTCCACTCATTAAACAGATTACGAACAATCTAACAAGCATGTAATGAAAAAATATTTAGTATTAGCACCGATTCTTGTTTTCAACGTGAAAATAGACGGTAAGACGAAAGAGTACAACCTGATTCATGGTAATACGGTGGATTTGCCGGAAACGGACATCGCCGTGCGCGCATTGCTCGCCCGCAACCAAATCAAAGAGGTTGAAAACAAAGTAAAAACTTCTAAAAAGTAAAAAACATGGCATTCTTACACGGAATCGAACACTTGAATTTGCCTGCCGATTTTGCACCGGTCAACGATGTGGTGACCGCCGTTATCGGACTTGTTGGCACTGCCGACTTGGGCGAAACGAACACGCTCACGCTTTGCAAAAACGCAAAGGATGATGCAAAATTTGGGACACTGGGAACTATCCCCGAATCCCTGAAAGCCATTCGCGCACAGGATGGCACACGCGGCAGCGCGTTGGTATTTGTAGTGAAAGTGGCACAGCACGACGCTTCACTCACGCCCGCCGAAATCGTTGGTGCGGTGGATGAGACCGGCACGCGCACGGGCTTGCAACTTTTTGCAACGGCATTGTCGCAATTCGGCTTTGAACCGATGATTTACATTGTGCCGCGCTACTCGGCTATTGGTGCCGTCAAACAGGCTTTGGTTGCCATCACCAACCAAAACGAGTCAATGGCTTACATTGATGCACCGGACGGCGACACGTTTGACGAAATGATTGCCTCGCGTGGTAACGGCGGCGATTTTGCAACATTGAACGATGGGCAAAAATTGCTCTTCCCGCACTTCTTGATTCCCAATCCGGAATTTGTGGAAGAGTTGCCGCAGACAATTCCCAACCCCGAATACGATGCGGAAAACAACAACACCGTGTCGCCGGAAATCCCCAACCCCGATTATCAGCCCAAGTATTTGACAGTGCCGATGTCGGCTTTTGCGGCGGGACTTCGGGCAAAAATCGACTTGGAAGAGGGCTGGCACGCTTCGTCATCCAATCACGCCTTCACCGGTGTGGAAGGCATGGATGTGAATTTGACTTTTTCGCTGGGCGACACCACTTGCGAAGCCAATATGCTGAATGCCGCAGGCATCACCACAGCCGTAAACCTCTATGGTCGCGGCATCGTGGAGTGGGGCAACTACTCGGCAGGCTTTCCGGGAAACACCAACACAGAAGCATTTGAGTGCGTCCGCCGGACCCGCGCCATCATGAAGCGCGCCATCCAGCAGGCTTGCATCTCGTTCATCGACAAACCGTTCATCAAAGCCAACGTGGATGCTATCCGCAACACGGTGAATCAGTATTTGAACGGCTTGGTATCGCAGGGCAAAATTGTTTACGGACAATGTTTTTACCGCCCCGAAAGCAACCCTCTGGGTGAATTGGCATTAGGTCACTTGACCTTTGACATTGACTTCACGCCCGCGTTGCCGATGCAACGCCTGACGTTTACTTACAAAATTGATTTGTCACAACTCTCAAACATTCAATAAATTATGAAAATACAAGCAGTTTATGACGCAAATATTTACGTCAACAATGTGTCCACTCACGGCACCGCGTCCGAAGTAAGTTGCCCGGATATTACTCCGGTAATGAGCGAACACAAAAACCTCGGCATGATTGGAACGGTCGAAACGTTCAGAGGTATCGAAAAAATGGAAGCCACCATCAAGTGGAAAGCCGCCGATGAAGACATTCGCCGTTGCTGTGCCAATTTCCGCAAACCGGTCGACCTCATGGTGCGCTCCAACAAAGTGCGCTTCGACGGTGATGGCGTGGTGGAAGAACTACCGGTTGCCATTTACATGAAAGGCACCTCCACCAAGCACCAAGGCGGCAACTATAAGCCGCAAGAGGACACGGAGTTTGAAACAACCTTTTCCCTGTTTTACTACAAGGAAGAGTTGGACGGCGAAGCCATCATCGAAGTGGATGTGCTCAACAACATCTACAAGGTGGAAGGTGAGGACTTTCTTGCTGAATTTCGCCAAAATTTAGGTATCTAATTGTCTAATTATTAAACATTTATAGAAATGGAAACATTAAAATTAAAAGTGAATTTGGACGTGAAAAGGTCGATGACCTTGGCAAGTGGTGTGAAAATTGATGTAGTTGGAATGACCGGTCGCCAAGCCTCTGTGATTGCCAACAACAAACGATTGTCTGACTTTGACAGAGGTGTACACTACACGGCTGCAAAAATCCGTGTGAATGACCAGCCTGTTGTTGCAGATGATTTGCTGGATTGTTTCACGGACGATGATTTGACAACCATCATGAAGTTTGCCAACAACATTGAGGAGGAGTCGCACCCAAACGAATAATGTCCCCTTCCGAAACGGTGTTCTTAGCACACTTTACCGGAAGCGGGATAGATTCCATCCTTG
>BNTP01000268.1 GCA_025996695.1 Bacteroidia bacterium
CGATGATTTCTGTTAAGAGTCGGGTCTATATTGAGTATCAAGGAGTTAGCAGGCGAAAACCCGCTTCGACACCCACTTTTGCACCCAAAAATCACCCATTTTTCGGGTGAAAACACCCACTTTTTTTCACATAAACTAAGAGGTTTTTCTGTCAAACTTTGTTAAATACTTGTTTGCTTGGAGTATATACGGTACTTTTGTTTTCGAAATGAAACCGGCTTCATTTCGACAAAATAAAAAAACGAGGATTCTTAACAGGAATCCTCGTTTTTGGGTAAAAATGGGGGCGGAAAATTCGGATATAATCAGAGCGAACGTGTCATGAAAACCAAGCAACCTGCCAAAATGTCAGTCTGAGAAATTTGGCATTATTTTTGAACCGATTGAGGAGATTGCGGGTCAAGCAACGGCATTAGGAGCGAAGCCGAGAAACCGCAATAACAATTAATACTATAATATATTATGGAAACAAAAAAGCAAGGTCATATCGGGGTGACGACCGAAAATATCTTCCCCGTTATTAAAAAGTTTTTGTACAGCGACCATGAAATTTTTCTTCGCGAATTGGTTTCTAACGCGGTCGATGCGACACAGAAAGTGAAAACGCTGGCTCAGGTTGGCGAATTTAAGGGTGATTTGGGCGATTTGACCGTGCGTGTGAAATTGGACGACAAGAAGAAAACGCTGACGATTTCCGACAGCGG
This sequence comes from Bacteroidia bacterium, assembly GCA_025996695.1. Classification (GTDB taxonomy): domain Bacteria; phylum Bacteroidota; class Bacteroidia; order Bacteroidales; family Azobacteroidaceae; genus Azobacteroides. The sequence continues at coordinate 705 of BNTP01000268.1, forward strand.
TGTCGGGCTAACTGCCGAAGAAATTGACAAATACATCAACCAGATTGCTTTTTCGAGTGCAGAAGGTTTTTTGGAAAAATACAAGGACAATGCGAACGCCATTATCGGACATTTCGGTTTGGGCTTTTATTCGGCATTTATGGTGTCGAAAAAAGTGGAAATCATCACGAAATCATGGCAAGAAGACGCTCCGGCGATGCGTTGGTCGTGCGACGGCTCACCCGAATACACGATTACGGAAGCGCAAAAAGACGAACGCGGCACCGACATCATCCTTTATATTGACGATGATAGCAAGGAATTTTTGGAAAAACCGCGCATCGAAGCATTGCTGAAAAAATACTGCCGTTTCCTGCCTGTACCCATTGCATTTGGCAAAAAATCGGAATGGAAAGACGGCAAATCGGTGGAATTGGACGAAGAGAATGTCGTCAATGACACCAACCCGTTGTGGATGCGTAAACCGGCGGAATTGACCGATGACGATTACATCAAATTTTACAAGGAGCTTTATCCGTTCAGCGAAGACCCGCTGTTTTGGATACATCTGAACGTCGATTATCCGTTTAATTTGACAGGAATTTTGTATTTTCCGAAAGTGAAACACGGCATTGATTTGCAGAAAAATAAAATCCAACTCTATAGCAATCAAGTGTTTGTGAGCGATAATGTGGAAGGCATCGTGCCCGAATTTATGACGCTGCTGCACGGTGTGATTGATTCGCCGGACATTCCGTTGAACGTGTCGCGCTCCTATTTGCAATCGGATGGCAATGTGAAGAAGATTTCGACCTACATCACCAAAAAAGTGGCGGACAGGCTGGACGAAATTTTTAAGAATAATCGCCCGCAGTTTGAGGAAAAATGGAACAACCTGCGCATTTTCATCGAATACGGCATGATTACCGACGAGAAATTTGCCGAACGCGCGATGAAATTTGTGCTGTTCAACACGTTGGACGATAAATTTTTCACACTGGACGAGTACAAAACGCTGGTGGAAGCCAATCAAACGGACAAAGACGGCACGCTAATTTATCTGTACACGACGGACAAAGACAACCAATTTTCGTACATCCAACAAGCGCAAGCGCAGGGCTACGATGTGCTGCTGATGGACGGTCAACTCGACAACCATTTCATGAATTCGTTGGAATCAAAATTAGAGAAAACCCGTTTTGTGCGCGTGGATGCCGATATTTTGGATAATTTGATTAAGAAAACAGACAGCAAAGAAGTCAAATTGACCGAAGAAGAACGCAACGCATTGATAGAAAAATTCAAAGCAGTAATTCCGCCCATCGAAAAGACCGATTTTGTCATTGGTTTTGAACACTTGGGCCAAAACGGAAATCCCGTCACGGTAACGCAAAACGAATTTATGCGCCGCATGATGGAGATGTCTGCCATGCAGCCCGGCATGAATTTCTATGGCGACCTGCCCACATCCTACGTGATGACCGTTAATTTGGATGCGCCTTCCGTGGAAAAAATTGAAAAAGACAAAGACAATACGCCGGAAGTGCAGGCTACAATCACGCAATTGGTCGATTTAGCCCTGCTGGCAAATGGCTTGCTGAAAGGTGAAGCTTTGAGCAAATTCATTCAACGCAACATATCCGCTGTCTGAACTGTGATTCATTTGATTTTGTGATTTACGGAACACGCGTAAATAACATATACATTTTAATAACTTAACTTGGTATGAATACCGGATATAATGCCTAAAAATAAGGTGAAAGCCCTACGGGCTATAACGCTTTGGGAGGATGTCATTTTCTATTGA
>BNTP01000269.1 GCA_025996695.1 Bacteroidia bacterium
ATCCCATTGAATCGGATAACTATGTTGAATATCGAGAAGATGATAAAATCAAATATTACAACAGTGGCGTTATAGTAGAGCAACCGGGGCTAAGCGTGCAATATAAAATTGATTCAAAGTCATTGTACCATTATTATTATTTTGATGGAGAAAATTTTGATGAAGATACACAGATGCATGTGTATGATTATAAGTTTAACAAAACTTATGATGAGCTTACGTTGGAACATGTTAAAGGTGTGGTTGAAGATATATATCCAATTATGCGTTTTTTTACTTATAAACGAACAAATTAAACAATTATGAAACAAATTATATTAATAGGTGTTGGATTGCTAATATCATGTTTTGGATATGGGCAAATTAGTACTGGAGAATTGCCCTATAGTTGGACAAGTGAGGGTGGTGGAATATCTGAAAATGCAAGTTCTGTCATAGTATTACCTCAGCTCAATATGACGCAAATTAATCAAGAAGATAGCGGGAATGAAGGTGCCGGTGGGCCGACACGCTTTGGGTTTTCTCATGACGTTGATATATCATTGACTAACTCGGGATCATGGATAACAACCTCAGATGGAGGACATCTATGGACAGTAAACATTATTAGTCCTGATGCTTTATCATTAAATATTCTTTATGATCAATTTTGGTTACCTGATGGAGCAAAATTATTTATCTATGCTTCGGATTTAAGTCAACATATCGGAGCTTTCACTTCTTTGAACAACAAAGGAACAAAAGAAGCAGTTCATGGTTTTGCAACAGGCTTTTTATTTACAAATAGCATAACATTAGAGTATTATGAACCGGCAAATGTTACAGAGAACGGGATTGTTTCAATATCTAAAATCATTAGCGGTTATCGATACGTCCATGATATAGTAGAAAACACTAATAATCAGAATGCTGATATTTACTCTTGTAATAAAGACATTAATTGTTCGGAAGGAGCTAATTGGCAACAAGAAAAAAATGCTGTTGCATTCGTAGTAATGGGTGGAAGCATATGTACAGGAGCCCTTCTTAATACAACAGCCAATGATAATAGGCCTCATTTCTTAACTGCAAATCATTGCTTTGAAACCAATATGAATGCGGAACAGTGGACATTTTACTGGAATTATGAAGCATCTTCATGTAATGGAACTGCGTCTCTCAATGCGACTAAATCTACCAGTGGCGCAAGTTTGTTAGCAAGAAGAGTTGATACTGATTTTACGTTATTGAATTTACTTGAAGATCCAGCATTCAATCCAAATGTAACGGTTTACTATTTAGGTTGGGACAGAACCAATGGTTCTGCTACAAGTGGTGTCGGTATTCATCATCCAAAAGGGGCACAAAAAAAAATATCAATAGAAAATAATACCATAAATAATTACTCGCCTACAATCTGTTGGGGGCAAAATTGCTCAAACGGTACTTCTCCTGCAAATACACATTGGCAAGTATTTTTTGATGTAGGAACTGCCTAAGGCGGTTCTTCCGGTTCTCCATTACTGAATCAAAACAAACGTGTTATTGGTCAATTACATGGCGGACAGAGTGGGTGTCCTCCTAATATTGCAAAATATTATGGGCGTTTAGATCAATCTTGGTCCAGCAGTAATAGTAGCACTAGATTAAAAGATTGGTTAGACCCCAATAATACCAATGCTACCACTCTTAATGGCATGCAATGCACCCGATCCTATATCAATAATCAAAATTATACTGGTACGCATAGCATTTCAGGGTGTTGGGTAGAAATAGCCAACACGACGATACAAAATACCGCGACTGTTAATGTTCATGCAAACAAAGGTGTAGCCCTTAAAACCGGTTTTTGGGCAAAAGCAGGTTCCAATGTGTCAATAACAGCAGGAGGCTCCTCTACCTTGTTGTCTACTGAATCTTCAATTTTAGAAGAGCAATTAACACAAGAAGTTTCTGATCAGAAGTTTAATTTTGATGTCTATCCTAATCCCAACGATGGCAACTTTACGGTATCATTGAAAGTTGCAGACATGCAACCGTATAGCGTTGAAATTTTCAATTCATCGGGTCTGCTTGTCATCAGAGCACATTGTGATGCCAAACAATTAACGTTCAATCGTTCGGATTTGCCGAGAGGTATTTACTATGTGAAAGTGACAATAGGAGCTAATACTGCTACGAAAAAAGTAATTGTTAAATAAAACAGTATGAAAACAAAATTATTGTATTTTCAGTTTTTTTTGCGTAACTTTGTCGAAAAATAATGAATCATGAAAATATTCAATATGTCTTATTATTATTTTAAAATGAAAAAAATAAAATTATTCTTTGCGGCATTTGTTTTGTGTTGCTTTTTTATAGGAAGTAGTTGTGATAGAGAGTCAGTTGTTGACCTTGAAACTTACAAAAGTCACATTGTTGGAAAATGGAAATTGATTGCCGAAGGAGCTTCAGAAAATGATATGCATCCCATTGAATCGGATAACTATGTTGAATATCGAGAAG
>BNTP01000270.1 GCA_025996695.1 Bacteroidia bacterium
GCAAAGGTGTAATGTATCATAGCGGGCGGTTTGGTGGCATTTTTATTACCCTTGCTCCTTATTGTTTTCCCCTTTTTACCTATCCGCTTTTGCTTGCCGCCACATTCAATTAATGAAATTAACAGAAACGCCCATTTTGATGACGGACGGATTGACCGGATAATGCGGCAACGAGAAGTAGTTGGGCGGATTAGTGAGCAACTGCGTTCCAAGATTGAACCATTCCACGAAAAAACGCGTTTGTTTGAGGTGACAGTTGACAAAACCGTTTATCAGAGGGTAATTGCCGACCTTGACTTTGTTGCCTTCCTTGTCTGCTTTTTGTAATCTAAATTGCTGAATAGCAGGCTCATACGAGGGTGCATAATAGGCAGTCCAATAATGCGCGTTTGCACCAAGCTGCACGGTTAGGACTTTTGCAATTTTGAACTGCACATACAGACTGGAATACGCCGCAAAATCAGGTAACGGAAGAATTTCTTCCGCTTCTTTGTTGACTTTTTGATAGACGAGCTGACTGTCCCAATGCAATCTGCCCAGCGTGAAATTTTGATTTAGACGTGCTGTCAACACCTGAATATTGTCGCGATGCTGCTTAGGGTAGCCCATTTCGTCGAAATAAATGTAATTTTTCAGGTTTTCGACTTCTATTCCAAACTTGGTATTGGTGTGCGGAATAGTTAAATTGCCCCCGAAACGCTGACTTTTGACACTTTCAAAATCTTCATTATCCCACCAAAAATAGTTGCTGTGATATTTGGTTTCATAAAAACTCGGTGCTTTATTGATGAGCGATGCGTAGCCGGTAATGGATGCCGTGTCGCCAAAAACCGGAATGCGCGATTCGATTTCCCCGCTCAGCTCCCAATCACCAAAACTATCCCCCCAAGTGGCTATTTGTCCGGTCGCACGATAACGCAAAATGTCGCCCCGATTTTTAGCGAGTTCGCCACCAATAAAAATCGAATGTTCAGACGTTTCGCTTCCGAGAGCAGTTGCATTCATCAGATTGTAGCCGGCAGCTTCATGAGTTATAAACGCGGTCAAATCCCATTTTGCCCAGTCGGCGAAGCCTTCGCAAAGGGCCAGGCCAACGGTATTGTGCATCATCCAATACGACACGGAGTCATTGACACTACCCAATGTTCCGGTGTACGCATGTTTGTGGTCGAAATAATAATCGGTTGAATCATGAGCCAAACCGTTTGGATTATCGGTGTAAAATCTACGGTTTTTACTTTTATAATCAAACGTATAGAAAGCGGTGGCTATGGGTACAAATTTTTCGGGTGCAAGACCTTCTGCCCCTACATTTTTGCCCAAATTATAACGGTAATTGATAAACGCCCGTTTGCCTTTTTGGTTGTTCCAAGTATCGCTCAGATTGGTCGGAATTTCTTGACTACTGCGTAACGTGCGGTCCATATTGTCGGGATGCAAAATCCAGTCGTCGCTTTCGATGCCACCGTTTTCGGCGTTGGTAATGTCGGAGGGATTGTAAAACCCGTGCAACTGGTGCCGATCAGAGATGTAATTGCCAAACAGCACCCAATCCAAGCGTTTAGCTGCTTGCGAGGCATAAAATCCGCGGGCATAGATATAGTCGATGTCCACTCCAATATTTAGATTTTTGCCTAAATTGGTTGCCAGGAAGCCTTGAAAGCGTTCCTCGTCCACTAATTTCCCACCGGCAGTCTGGTAAGAGAGTACCGATGTTGGAATTTTTGTATTGATAAATTGAAAGGCGTCCGGCGTTTTCTCATAGGCATAAAAAAGATCGGAAAAGATAAAATCGGCGCGGTGTAAGCGGTGTGCCCTTTCTGAAAAAACACGTGATTCCATCGGCGAGCCAAGATTGCCCAAATAGCTAATCGAGGTGCCAAATCCTTCCACATTCGTGCGATTAAAATAATCCGTCAAAAACGTATCCGGCTCAACCAACGTGATTTTTCCTGTAAATTCGGAAATCGTCCAATGCCGCATATTTGGACCTAAATCGACAGAGTCTATTGGCATTGCAACGGTTTCCGGCATTTTCAAAGGCTTCTCGTCAGGTACGTCATCGGGCATTTCCGTGGCAATTTGACCGTAACCCACGAGCGGGCACAGCAGGAACGCAAGCAATATATATGTAGTAAATTTTCTTCCCATTGCGCCGCAAAGGTACAATAATATTTCCGGAAATGAAAAAAATAGTATTCCTCGTTCCGGCTTAACATTAAGTGTCCGGAATGTTCCACCCCCCAACCCCCGAATTTTCCACCCCCATTTTCACCCAAAAACGAGGATTCCTGTTAAGAATCCTCGTTTTTTTATTTTCGTGAAATGAAGCTGATTTCGAGAACAAAAGTACAGCCTATGCTCCGACCAAACAAGTATTTAACAAAGTTTGACAGAAAAAACTCTTAATTTATGTGAAAAAAAAGTGGGCTTTTTCACCCGA
>BNTP01000271.1 GCA_025996695.1 Bacteroidia bacterium
GTAGAGAAAAAATCGACGATGTCCTCTGCCTGTGTCAAAAAGGCCGGATTGCGCGTAAAGCGGTAGCACATCGTGAAACCATACAATCCCCACGCCTGCCCGCGACTCCAAATCGACTCGTCAGCCAGTCCCTGGTGGGTTACTTTCGTCAGCGGTTTGCCGGTAATCGTGTCATAATTGACGACGTGATACGAAGAGTAATCACTCCTGAAATGGTTGTTCATCGTAGTGGTGGCGTGATTGACAGAAATATTGTAATAGGTAGAATCGCCGGTCATTTGCGTCGCCCAAAACAGCATTTCGAGATTCATCATATTGTCGATAATGACAGGATATTGCCATTTATCTTTATTGAAATCCCATGAACGAATGGCTTTTACCTTCGGGTTGTAACGTTTAATCAACGTATTCGCAGCTGTTAAAACCACATTTTTAAAGGCGGTGTCGCCGGTCAGGCGGTAGGCTTGTCCGAAAGAATTGTGTATCATAAAGCCCAAATCGTGTGTGGCCGTGTAGTATTTCACTTCTTCCAGCGGCAAAGTATATTTCAGCGCTTCCTGTTGCCATGTTTTGTTGCGGGTAAAATCGTAAACCTGCCACAGCGATCCGGCGAAAAATCCGGAGCGCCAGTCGTGGGGAGTAATCAGCTGCAAACTGCCGTCTTTCCTTACCGAGTTTGGGGCGACCAACTTTTTATTGGCGTTAGCCTCCTGCGCTTTTATCACACAATCCAGGGCAAATCCCAATTGATTTTGCGCGAAAGCGAAAGCATCGTCGACTTCATCGGCGTTTACATATAACAGAAAAAAGCGGTCTTTAAGATTGAATACTCGGTTATTCAAATAAATTTGCCGATAATCTTTTCGGGAAGGATTTAGAAGATAGGCACGGTAAACGTCTTTCGTCAATGCCTGTTGTGCGCCGTCCCAGCCACTGATTTGTTGGTAAGGCTGCCAATCCGACACCGTTTTACCGAGATAAGGCGTTAAGAAATCCAGTGCTTTATAGAGGTTACGTCCATCGGGGGAAGTGGCGTTGGCGATATTCACGCCAAAATTTTTCCCCATCGCGGCGATGTCTATAATATGGTTGAGATTATACCATGAATAGTGGTAAGCCAATGTTCGGGTCAATTCGCGCGGTTGTTTGCCGTCGGGTTCTATTTGCTTAAAGAGGCGTTTTTCGGGAAATTCATTCAGTATGCGTTTGGCCACATCCGACTTTCCGGCATAGAGGGCGAAAGCAATGACTTGTGCATCATAAGCGATGCCGTGGTTGTTATTGTTTCTGTCGTCTTCTATTCCCTGCTTGCTGGTCAGGAACCAGTTCAACAGCTCTCCAAACCATGCTTTCAGTTGTTTGGAATCTTTTTCCGTGAACGAGTTGGACAGTTCCAAGAGTTGTACGGCATCCAGCATTTCCACGAAAGAATAGGTGTCTATCAGTCCGGTGCTGCGACCTTTTCCGCCGTCATGTCCGGGAACCATTTGGGCATAATTCAGGTTGGGATTCATTCGGGTGGCTTTGTTGAAAAACCACACGCGAATGAGTTCGGTCGCTTTTTGCGCATATTTTTCGTTCCCGCTGAAATACCATGCCAGGGATAAATCCGTGACGCTATTGCCCAATTCGCCCATGCGATTGCGGTCTAATTTGTCCAATTCGGGATTAGAAACGCCATCGCGATGGATGTAAGGCAGTCCGTCCGGTTTGGAGGGGTCTGCCCAAAAATAACGCGCCTGACTCATGTAGTCGTGTTTATTGCCACTGGCAGGCGTTTTCTCTTTTGTCATCACCGAAAGCGGCTGTTGACTTAATGCTCGGTCGGCGTTTTGCAACAATTCCTGATACGCCGTAGCGTATGCCGGTTGCGAGAGCGAGCGTTTAACCTTTTCTAATTGGTTTTTATTCCAAATAGACTGCCCCTGCGTGTTAGTCAAAACACACAAGCTAAAGAATAAGAATAGTGCTTTTGTTTTCATTTTATAATTCAAATAAATAAATCGTTAAGATACATCCAAAACACATAGCGAAGAAATTTTCCTAACAACATGGATACACTCACAATCCATATATTGCAACGAAAATAACCGGTTGCCACCGCAATGACATCGCCCACAGCAGGCAAAAAAGAAAAAAAAGCGAGCCAATTACCATGTTTTTGTATTTTATTAGCAATCTTATCTATTTTTTCTTTCTTCACTCCCGCATATTTTTTAATCCAATTTAATTGACCAATTCGCCCTAAATAATAGCAGGCCATACCTCCTAACCAATTTCCTGCTGTTGCCACCAGCACGCACGGCCACAAATCAAACCCACCAAAAGCCAAAGTCGTGAACATCACTTCGGAACTGAATGGAACAATTGACGCCGCAACAAATGCTGCAATGAAAAGACCCAAATAACCCAACTCTACAAAATCCATGTTCTCAA
>BNTP01000272.1 GCA_025996695.1 Bacteroidia bacterium
GGAAGTAGTTCAGTTGCCCCGGCAGTTTGAGGAATATCTGCAAGCGGAGGTCTCTGCCCACAACCACATCAGAGAGGTAGTCGTCGCCCTTGTAAGCATTGCCTGCGGCATAAATCGGGGTGCCGTCTTTCATTAGAAAGTTATCTACATAGCCCCGTGTAAGCCCTCTTTGCTGACAACCGCCTTGTGTGTAGATAGGCACGTTGTGCGTCACGCCCAATCCTTTGTCGTATTGCCGCCACAAGATAATTTCCGGATATTGCGCCATATTTACTGCACCGAACATTTCCAGATAGGGATTCGTTTGTCCCGGTGCCTGTGGCACGATGCCGGAGTTGGTCGTAAGCGGCGTCTTGTCAGCCACTTCTTTGGCTGCTTTCATGGCTTCGCCTAAGAAGTAAGCGATTTCCGAATCAATGTCAATACTGAAACCGGCATTATAGTCTTTCTCTGCACCCGGCCAACCTTGACCACCCGGAACGAACGCTGTTCCTTTGAAATATTTTTCCCATGTGCCTTCAAATAATGCTACACGCGATTTGAAGAGCAAAGCCGCTTTCTTTGAAACCCGCGTGGATGCTACGTTATCGTTCATCAATTCAATAGCTTTGTCCAAGTCCTCGAGAATGAAACGTGCCACTTCGTTGCGAGGTCGGCGTTGACTGGCTTCCGTCAATGCGCCCATTTCGTCTGGCAACAAGTCGGTAATGATGGGGTAATCGCCCACTTTCTGCAAGCGTTTGAAATATTCAAAAGCACGGAAAAAGTAAGCTTCACCGATAGTCTGTTTAATATTAGCAGCACTACCGGTTATTTCTCCTGCCTCATATTTTGGTAAGGCAAACTTGAAGAAATAATTCACTTTGTAGATGTATGAGAAGGACCAGTCGCTTCCGCCTTGTCCGACTTTGTAGTTGGCAGGCACCCATTGGCTGGAACCGCTACCTTTGGTTGCCATATTGTCGGTATTGTCATCTATGGCAAACGTACCATAAGAATAGGTGCCGTGCACGTCAAAAGTCTGATCATTGGAACTTTCTCCTGTACGTGGAGCATATAAATTATTAACGTATGATTGCAACTGGGCATCGCTGTTGAAATATGTTTCTGCAGGCAGACTGCTCAACGGTGTCTGGTCGAGATCGACACAACTCACCGAGGATAGCATCAGAGCTACTACGGTTGCCCAACCCATTATATTTATCTTTTTCATATTATTCTAAAATTAAAGATTTAAAAATTAAGATTTACACCGAAAGAAAGCACTCTTGACAAAGGATAAACGCTACCGTTCCAGCCGCCATCTATTGTTTCGGGGTCAAACGTTTTTGCCATCTTTGTGCCCGTCCATAGATTTTCGCCGGAGAAGAAAATCCGCAATTTTTCTACTTTCACTTTGCTTGTAAGCGATGCGGGAAGCGTATAACCTACTTGCAGATTTTTGAGTCGGATATAGGATGCGTCCTGCAAGTAACGCGATTGAACGTAATTGTTCTTAGCATTGTTCAAATAGGGTCTAGGGAAATAGGCATCCGGGTTGGCACCCAATGGCGAGTCTTCATCGCGGAAATAATCCAAATGAGAAGTAAATCCCGTTGCCCACCAAATTCCGCCGTCTTGCCAGCTTGAACCATTGCCACCGGAATTGTTGGATCCGTCGGAACCACCGGCACGAGCACCCCAGAATAAATAGCTACCTTGCCAATAGTCACGTTTCATAACACCTTGGAAGAAAGCACGTACATCAAAGCCTTTCCAATCTGCCGTCAAGTCAATCCCGAACTGGTAACGAGGCGTTGTATTACCTATTACTTTCAAGTCACCGTGGTCATCGAGTGTTTTAGCACCGTTGTCAATTTTGCCATCGCCGTTGAGGTCGACATACATGATATCTCCGGCACCCCAATTGGCATTTAATGCACTTTGTCCGCCATTAGGAAGTGTAGCAATGTGTGCATCCATTTCTTCGTCTGTTTTGGCTAAACCTAATGTTTCATATCCCCATATTTCGCCGGCTATTTTACCATTATAATAATTGGTAATGTCGCCGGTTTTGTTGCTGGGATATTTGGTTACTTTAGTCTTATAGTCTGACAGCACCACTCGTGCGCCATAGCCTAATCCGTTAGATAATCGATCGTTCCATGCAACCTGAAGTTCAAAACCGCGATCTTGTAATTCGGTGTCATTGGCTTTTTTAGGGTCAACACCCAAAACATTGGGTAATTGAGGAGCTGGTCCAAGCATATTCATAGTCGTGCGTTGATAATAATCAAACGAAGCGGTCAGTCTATTTTTCAATACCGCTACATCTATACCTCCATTGAGTGTACTAATGCTTTCCCATGTCAAAAAAGGATTTTCGACTCTGCCGGGAGAGGTGGTAATATTGGGTTTCAAACCACCTTGCAACCATGCACCTG
>BNTP01000273.1 GCA_025996695.1 Bacteroidia bacterium
GTTTTCTGAATCAATGCATCTGCCAATTGTTCAAATTTAGCCCGCGTCAATGTTTTCACCAAGTGCTTCGGCATACCATCCACAGGCATGATGTAAGGTAAGTTGATTTCCGTAGAAGCTGTGCTTGAAAGCTCAATTTTCGCCTTTTCGGCAGCTTCACGCAAACGTTGCATCGCCATCGGGTCTTTGCGTAAATCGAGACCTTCATCATTTTGAAATTCTTGAGCCAACCAGTCCACAATCACGTTATCGAAATCGTCGCCACCCAAGTGCGTATCGCCATTGGTCGATAACACTTCAAACACGCCGCCGCCCAATTCGAGCACGGAAATATCGAAAGTACCGCCACCGAGGTCAAATACCGCCACTTTTTGGTCTTTGTCTGATTTTTCAAGACCGTAAGCCAAAGCCGCAGCCGTAGGCTCGTTGATGATACGTTTCACCTTCAAACCGGCGATTTCGCCCGCTTCAATCGTTGCCTGACGTTGTGAGTCAGAGAAATAAGCCGGCACAGTGATAACCGCTTCGTCCACCGTCATGCCCAAATAATCCTCAGCCGTTTTCTTCATTTTCTGAAGCACGATAGCTGAAATTTCCTGCGGCGAAAATTTGCGTCCGTCAATATCCACACGGGGCGTATTGTTGTCGCCTTTCACCACTTTGTAAGGCACGCGTTTGATTTCTTCCGCCACTTGATCGTGAGTTTCGCCCATAAACCGCTTAATTGAATAAACAGTACGCGTTGGGTTCGTAACCGCCTGACGTTTAGCGGGATCGCCCACCTTACGTTCGTTATCTTTCAAAAATGCTACGACGGAAGGAGTCGTCATTTTACCTTCGCTGTTAGGGATGACCACCGGCTTACCACCTTCCATGACTGCCACACACGAGTTAGTCGTTCCTAAGTCAATTCCAATAATTTTTCCCATAATGTTATCTTTTAAAATTTGTTTTTAATTTGTTATTTTCCCAATAAAGAGCAAATGTCATGCCAAACTCTCAATCTGACATTTTGTCATGTTTTCTACATTTTTAGACATAGACATTCCATATCTCGAAGATATGGAATGTCTGATAAACAAAGCGCCTGATAATGTGTAGATTTCAACTTTCCGGATCTGCCTAATCGGACATTATATACAATGCGCCGCATACAAAGGCACAGATTTTATGTTATTTGCAAAGCCGAAATTTTTGCTCGACAGCCGAATGGCGTAAGGCGGTTTGTATTTTTCCATATAAACGCCCAAACTATGCGAGCGGACATTTTCAGCGGCTTTCACTTCCACGGGAATAATTCCGTCCTGCAATTCTGCCAGAAAATCAATTTCGGCACGGTTGCCCGAACTCCAATAGTTCAAATTAATATTGTGAGCAACAAATGTTTGCGCCACAAAATTTTCAGTCAAAAAACCGCGATACATCATTTCCGTATTGTTCATAATTTCGCCGAATTTCAGCCGCGAAAGCGAAACCAGCAAACCGACATCAGACAGGTAAAGTTTGAACATCGACTCGGTAAGGTACGCAGCAAGAGGCGGTTGCGGAATTTCTGCCAAAATGCAGGGCAAAAGCATATTTGCCTGCAAAAGCCATTCGATTGCCTGTTGAAATTTCTCTTTATTCCCGCCCTGTTCCACCGTTTTGTACATAAACCGCTTTTGCTTTGCCAACTGCGCAGGCATACTCCGATAAACGGCGTGAATTTTTACGCTGTTCACATTTTCGGAATATTTGGTCATATCGGCAAGATAACCGGTTAATATGTCGGCTGTTATACCGGCATTAAAACGCATCAAATCTTTTCCGTTTTCTGCAAAATTTTTCACCGCGGCGGGCATTCCGCCTATGCAAAGACAGGTGCGGTAAAGTTGCAGCGACTTGGTGTGGATAATTTCGGCAAACGGCTGCTTATCTGCATAATGTTTAAATAGATTTTGTTCATATCAAAAATATCATATTTTAGATATTCTACATATCGAAAATATCGAATAATAGATATTTTTTGCAAAAGTACAAAAGGTTTTTGAAATGACAAAATATTTTTTTCGTGTAAACCAAAAAACCTGTTAAGTCTTCAAGACTTAACAGGTTTTTGTTGATTAAAGAACGCTGTTTACGTTTTTTACTTGCTTGCCGCAATCACGTTCTCGTTGAGAAATGCTATGCCGCGCTTGATTAGTTCGGTATCAACCTCTACATTTTCGATAATGCTGCGCTTGAACGTGAAGCCAAACACGGCACCGCTTACCGGCTGCACATTGATAAAAGGCATTGCTAATTAAAAATATATTCGTATCTTTGCAGAAAAAAAAGCTATGAAATGTCCAAAATGTTCGTGCGATAAACGAGTTAAATCTGGCACTATAAAAGGCAGACAGCGTTATAAATGCAAA
>BNTP01000274.1 GCA_025996695.1 Bacteroidia bacterium
TCTCAATCTGCCGCTGGTGATCTGTTACAAATTGCGCAAAAAAGCCAATGAAATATCTGAAATGCAGTTGATTGGCGATGTGAAAGGCATGGACGTGATTTTAGTGGACGATATGGTAGATACGGCGGGCACGATTACGAAGGCTGCCGAGATCATGATGGCGCAGGGCGCAAATTCTGTCCGGGCAATCGCCACGCATGCCGTGATGTCTGACCCCGCTTCCACGCGTGTAGACCAATCGGCATTGTCGGATATTATGTTCACCGACACGATTCCCTATTCCAAAAAAAGCGAAAAAGTGAAAGTCGTATCGGTGGCTGACTTGTTTGCAACGGCTATTTTGCGCGTTTGCAACAATGAATCAATCAGTTCGCTGTATTTAATTTGATACGACTTTCGCATAATACGGATAATCTTAAAGAAATGGAGAAATATGCAATTTATTTGGCGAAATTTAGGATTGATGATTATCTTGGGAGGCATTTTGTGGCTCGCCATCCCCTTTTTTATCCGTGCGCAAACCAACACGACGCTCCTTTCGGGCTGGATTTTGGTGGTGATTGGAATTATTGTATACATTATACGAAAAAAGAGAAATAATAATGATGGAATTGCGGGTCAAGCCCGCAAAGAGATGTCTCGACTCGTTCCTCGCTCGACATGACGATTAAGGATAACATTTATAATTGAATAAGATGACAAAAAGTGCTTTACAGATTGCGCGTGCAGCTTACGCGCCGAAAGTTCCAAAAACATTGACTGGGACAGTGAAAATTCATGAAGGTGCGCCGACACAATCGGTTTCCGACCAGGAGGCAATTAAAAAATTGTTTCCAAACACCTACGGAATGCCATTGGTGACGTTTGCGACCGATACCAACAAACAAAACGCGACGGCAATAAATGTAGGCGTGATTCTGTCCGGCGGACAAGCTCCGGGCGGTCACAACGTGATTGCAGGATTGTTTGACGGCATCAAAGCGATTAATTTCAACAGCAAATTGTACGGTTTTTTGATGGGGCCGGGCGGATTGGTTGATCACAAATACCAGGAATTGACAGCCGACATCATCGACGAATATCGCAACACAGGCGGCTTTGACATGATTGGCTCCGGTCGCACGAAATTGGAAACGACCGAACAATTTGACAAAGGTTTGGAAATTCTGAAAAAACTCAACATCTCGGCATTGGTAATCATCGGCGGCGACGATTCTAACACAAATGCCTGTGTATTAGCAGAATACTATGCAAAAATTAAGTCCGGCGTGCAAGTCATCGGCTGCCCGAAAACGATTGACGGCGACTTGAAAAATGAAATGATCGAAACTTCTTTTGGTTTCGATACCGCTTGTAAAGTCTATTCGGAAGTTATCGGAAACATCCAACGCGACTGTAATTCCGCCCGCAAATATTGGCATTTCATCAAGCTAATGGGACGTTCGGCCTCACACATCGCCTTGGAATGTGCCTTGCAGGTGCAACCAAACATCGCTTTGATTTCGGAAGAAGTGGAAGCCAAAAACCAATCGTTGGACGACGTGGTGCAATACATCGCCGACATTGTGGCTGAACGTGCTGCCAAAGGCAACAATTTCGGCACGGTGCTGATTCCCGAAGGATTAATCGAATTTATTCCGGCAATGAAAAAATTGATGGCAGAGTTGAACGACTTTTTGGCACACAACGCCGAAGATTTCGCACGCGTTCGCCGTTCCGAACAACGTCAGCACATCATTGCCAATCTAAGTGCTTCTAATTCAAAAATTTACGAAAGCCTTCCCGAAACGGTAGCCCGTCAATTGACATTAGATCGCGACCCGCACGGCAATGTTCAAGTGTCGTTGATTGAAACAGAAAAACTTTTGGCAGAAATGGTGGGCAATCGCCTCAACGAAATGGCAGCGGCCGGAAAATACGCAGGCAAATTTGCTGCACAAGTGCACTTCTTCGGCTACGAAGGTCGCTGTGCCGCCCCGAGCAACTACGACGCAGACTACTGCTACTCATTGGGTTACACCGCATCGTGCCTGATTGGCGCAGGCAAAACCGGCTACATGTCGTCCGTCCGCAACACCACCGCTCCGGCAGCAGAATGGATTGCAGGCGGAGTGCCCATCACGATGATGATGAACATGGAAAAACGCCACGGAGAAATGAAACCGGTAATCCAAAAAGCATTAGTGCGCTTGGACGGCGCGCCATTCAAAACATTTGCAGCCAATCGTAACGACTGGGCAAAAACGACGGCATACGTCTATCCGGGTCCAATCCAGTATTTCGGGCCAACCGAAGTTTGCGACCAACCGACTAAGACGTTGCAGATTGAGTTAGCTGGCTGAACGGGAATGTCAAAAGTTAAGAAAATAGGACGATAAGGTTGT
>BNTP01000275.1 GCA_025996695.1 Bacteroidia bacterium
TCAAATAATCCCATATGTCCTCGTCTTTTGTACTGCATCTTACTACATTTTTATAGGTTGTTTATACACTGCAAAGATACGCATAATTATTTGATTGACAATGAATTAATTTTTAGAAATCCCCAAATGTTTAATTTCTCTATGATTGGTGTCACACTATTGTTTATGATGTCGGAAACGCCGGAGGGATAGCATCCTATGAAAGCGATTGCCACAATCAGACCGACCAGCGATACTTTTTCAAACCAAGCAGCATCCGTTAATTTGCTGTGTTCGGGGTTGTGAACCGGCCCGTAGAGGATTTTGCCGACTGTTCGCAGGATGTAAACCGCTGTGATGACAATCGTGCAGCAAGCAAAAATCGTCAACGTGCGGTGAAATAAGTCCGCGTGTTGGAACGCCCCCACAAAAATTGTCATTTCAGCCACAAAACCGCTCAATCCGGGCAATCCCAGCGAGGCAAAACCCGCAATCACATACGCCACAGAGGCAAACGGCATGATTTGCATCAGTCCGCCCAATTCTCGAATGTCGCGTGTGTGTGTGCGTCCGTAAACCAATCCGATAATCGCGAAGAAAAGTGCTGTCATCAACCCGTGCGACAACATTTGCATCACCGCGCCCGTCATCGCCGTTTGATTAAACATCAAGAGTGCAAACAACACCAATCCGCAGTGCGACACCGACGAATAGGCGTTAATATATTTCAAGTCGGTCTGCACAACAGCACTCAAACCGCCGTACACCACACTGAAACCGGTCAAAATCAAGAAAATCCAGCCTAATTCATTTGCTGCTTCGGGCATCAAATACATGGCCACACGGAAACAGCCATAACCTCCTAACTTCATCAAAACCCCTGCGTGGAGCATGGAAACCGCCGTTGGCGCACACGCGTGACCGTCGGGCGACCAAGTATGAAAGGGAAACATCGCGCCCAAAACACCAAAGCCCAAAAACGTAGCCGGAAACAGCCAGCGTTGGTATTCAATCGGGATATTGAGCTGGGCGAGTTCCAGCAAATTCATCGTCGAGTGCCCCGCTGCGTAATAAATGCCGATGATGCCGACCATCAAAAACGCCGATCCTCCCATCAACATCAGCGTCAGTTTCATCGCCGAATATTCCTTGTTACCCGAGCCCCAATGCCCTATCAGCAAGTACATCGGAATCAGAGCGACCTCATAAAACATAAACATCGTGAACAGGTCAATCGAAATAAAGAAACCGTACACCCCAATCGCCAGCAGGCTGTACCACATAAAATATTCTTTCGCCATTTTCATGTTCCACGACGAAAACACGCCCGTGAACACAATAATTGACGACAGCGCAATCATCAGCACCGAAATACCATCCACACCCACGGCGTAGGCGATATTCAGCGGTTCATACCAGACAGTAGAGGACGTGAACAGCATCGTCGCCGTATTGCCGGCTGCGCGTTCTTGTAGGAAAAGTGTCGCTAAAATACCGGTCAGCACGACCAAAACAGATGCTCCGGTTATTGCGACCCCTCGAATTGACTTCATGTCTTTGCACAAAAACAAAGACAAAATCATCAACACAGGTACTGCTACAAATAAACTCAATATATTCATAAAACAATCAAATTTTTCTATTCTAAAAATTTTCCACCAAATTCAGGCTGCAAATTTACAACTTTTTTTTCAGTTTTGCTTATTTTTCTTGATAATTTTTTCATTGGGCAGAGCCCGTACAAATAAATTTGAAATGCATCCCACTCAGGTTAGCAGTGAAGTGTATAAAAGCAAAGCACTGACTCCCGAGCGAATCAGTGCTTCTATTCAATTATCTTGCTGCGAGTTTTTATCTTTTTGATAGGATTTCGTCGAAAAATTCCGATTGATTATGGACGTGAGGTCCCTGTCAACAAGGCAGAGTCTTGTTTGTCAGTCAAAAATCGACCGCCTCGCGCTAACCTTCAGGCCTTAACTCTTGCTAGAGCCGCACGCATCTTAAAGGCAAGCAAGCGTCAGCGGACTGATACCAGGGACCATACACGCCTCCCGATTCGACAGCAACGTAATACAATGTTATGTCTTTGGTCCAATAACTTGAACTAAAACCCCAGTCGCCAACCAGGGCAACCCTTCAAATTTTAAGGATTTTTTCAAATAGCCAATGTCCAAGGCGGCCTTATACTGTCTTTTTACGAAGGGTTAGCTATCTTTTCGTTGCTGATATAATAGCGCGTTTCTTGATGTAAATCGCCCTTTATTTCTCGACTTGCATCTATTTTGACTAACGTAAAAACATCTTTCCATGCCGATAAATTTTCTTCCAACAGAAAATCTTTTGCCGGTAAAATACTACATTTACGTGTTTCTATGCGACCATGGTC
>BNTP01000276.1 GCA_025996695.1 Bacteroidia bacterium
ACAGATACAACAGGCAAGCTTTTATGGGGTCAATCTTTGATTTGACCATTAAACGGATGGTTTTGAATAATCCTATTCGATTAAATAATAGCAAATTAGCAACAGCGACTTAAACGCCTATACCTATTTCTTTAATTACCCAAGAAGAATTGATGTTTATCAAAGCGGAAGCGCAATATTGGGCAGGCGACAAAGCCGGTGCTTATAATACCACTAAAGATGCGGTTATATACAATATGGAGCGTTTGGGTATTGTGGAATCTGAATTGCCGGCCGGAAATGCGACAAGACGTTATCAAGCGTTTTTTGATGTTCGTTTGCCGGGTGAAAGCAAATTTACTATTGCCGACCTGATGCAGCAAAAATATGTAGCCATGTATTTGCAACCCGAACAGTGGAACGATATGCGACGTTATAATTACAGCAGCAAAACCAACGGAATAAGATACGATGATGTCCCTGTTTACACAGTAGCCGCTTGTCATAACGGGACCGGAAGTGCCATCGGTAGCCCTACTACTTTTACAGCAGAATATTCGTTGCGTCGCCCGTATAATTTGTACGAGGCTTATTGGACGCAACCGGATGCTTTCGGTCAGAATGCGGAACTTTCTCCGAATGCTTGGATCAATCGTTTGAACTACGATCCGGAAACAGAAGATAAATACAATAAGAAAGAATTGGAACGTTTGGGGGCTTATAAAAATCACGAGTGGTTGAAAAAACGCATGATTTGGGCATATAACACGAGCGGGAAAGCCGTATGCAACGACCCAACCGAATGGAAGTAACAAACAATTAAGAATTAAAAATTAAAAATTAAGAATTATGAAACGATATTTTTATTTGATGGTCTGTTTGTTGCTTGCGACTTTGTCAGCATGCGAAAAGCATGATTTCTTTGACGAAAACGTCATTACAGGCAATGTGGGTCCGCAAGCGTATTGGGAAATCGAAAGCTCTACGGTAAGCGCCGGTTCTAATATGCTGTTTGATGTGCAATATTATTCTGCTGTGGCGGATATTGATCATTCGGAAGTGTGGTACAATATTATTGAAACGCAGGAAAAAGCGGTTTCTTGTCCTTGGGTAACCACATTTACATACGCTATCAATTCTGTGAACTCCGAGGAAAAACGTATTTCTCAAAAAATACAGGAATATCCTCATGCGTTGGCCGTGTGGTCTGATTCGCTTCATGCCTACATTTTCACTGCCGGTTTTCCGGTTAGCGGCACATTGAGTCCGTTCTCATGGTCGAAACCGGAAACGTTCGAGTCCGATAAAATGGAGATGTATTTCGGAGCCGGTTTTATGGATCATTTTAAGGATAGTCTTCAAACGAAAATGAAGTTCGCTGATTATAAAAACATGATGCTGGGATTGAGTTTGCTGGAAGATTTCAAACAATATACCGATTCTACTTTCGATGCCAATTCGGATAGTTATGTCTATCATTTTTCGAAAGATGCCGGCGGGAACACTCCGGTGCCGGCGGCCATAACTACCTTGTATAACGGTATTACTTTCGACCGTCTGATCGAAGGCGCTTCGGGTTATAATGTGGAATTTAAACGTACCTATTCAATGGAGGCCATTTTACGAGTGTATGATAAACGCGGCGTATTCGGCACCACAGTATCTAAAAAAATAGACATAAATTGATTAAAATTAATCACCGATGAAAACAAAATTATATATTAAACAGTCCCTGCTAAGTTGTCTGATGGCATTTTTGACATTTGGATGTATAGACAACGATCCGGCAGTAGAAAATTTGCCTTCGGCAGATGTAGCGTTTACTTACGAAGTCATTGATGACACTTATCAATTGGATTATTATGTGGGTGCCACCGTTGAGTTTACCAGTACTTCAAAACTGACCGGCGAATGTAGCTGGGACTTTGGAGATGGCAGTCCGGTCATTACCGGAAAATCGGTCACGCATAAATTTGCCGGTGCAGGCACTTTTCCTGTAAAATTGACGGTAGCCGCTACAAAAAACAAAATGCAACCGATTTTGATTAAAGACATCGTACCGCTTATGTCGGTTGACCCCATCGCAGGCGGTATTTGCGAAGTGCTTACTACGCCTGTAAATATTTCTGTGGAGTTGCCTAATCCGGAAGGTTTATCGGAAGAATATTTATGGATTTTTCCGACAGGCACCACCGATGAAAGTGGGAATGCCATCACTACGTCCACCGCACAGGATCCGGGTAAATTGAAATTCAGTCACGTAGGTTCACAAGCGGTACGCTTACAGGTAAAACTCGGCGGACGCCCCTTGGAAGAAGGAAAAGTAAACGTGCCGGTGGCTTATAACGAAGACGTTCCGACCTTGTATTATGCCGTGAAAG
>BNTP01000277.1 GCA_025996695.1 Bacteroidia bacterium
TTTCTTCCGGTTGGAAATCAAGGAATGGCACATTTTGAGATACTGCATATTCTTTCAATCCCGTGTAAATTTTGGGACTTCCCTGAATCACGCCGTCCGAAAAATCAATTGCTAATTTGCTCAAAGCTTCAAAATTTGGTTTTTGTTTAACACCCAACACGTCCTTCTCTTTCACATTTTCAATCTTCAATTTTTCATGAAAATTGGGAGCGAAAGATCTTTGAAACGCATCGTCATAAATGGAATACACCACTTTTGTATTTTTGAAACAAGGATCGCTTTTGTAATGTTTTTTGATGTAAAGCGGTGCTAAAGCCGACATCCAGCCATGACAATGAATCAAATCCGGTGCCCAACGCAGTTTTTTGACCGTTTCCATCACGCCTCGCACGTAAAAAATCGCTCGCTCGTCGTTGTCCGTAAATTCAAAGCCCTTTTCGTCGTGAAATAAATTTTTACGTTGAAAAAAATCGTCGTTGTCAATAAAATAAACCTGCATACGAACCGATTGGATGGAAGCAACTTTAATAATCAAGGGGTGGTCGGTGTCAACAATAATAAGATTCATGCCGGAAAGGCGAATAACTTCGTGTAATTGATTGCGTCGCTCGTTGATAGCACCAAATTTGGGCATAAAAGTACGAATTTCTTTTCCTCTTTCATGAATGCCCTGTGGCAGGCGTCGCGCAATGATCGATTGCTCTGACTCCACCAAATAAGGGGTCAGCTCCGTTGTAATAAAAAGTATTTTTTTGACCGGCATAATCGTGATTCCTTGATTCGAGGGACAAAGGTAATAAAAAAAATCCAATAAACTGTACTAAATTCATTTATTTTGTTTACTTTTGCGCTGTTTTAATGTTTATAAACATTCTAAAAATGAAAATTATAGAAAAAATTCCCGAGTTGCAACGTGCTTTGACGCATGCGCGACAGACTCATAAGTCCATCGGATTGGTGCCTACAATGGGCGCTCTACACGCAGGACACCTCGCTTTGGTGCAACGCGCAGTGACAGAAAATGACGTGGCGGTAGTCAGCGTGTTCGTCAATCCCTCGCAATTTAATGACAAAAACGATCTCAAAAATTATCCGCGCACGCCCGACGCCGATTGTAAACTTCTTGAGGAAGCCGGTGCGAACATCGTTTTCATGCCGGCGGTCGACGAAATGTATCCCGAGCCGGATACCCGCCAATTTGCGTTTGGAGCGTTAGAAACAGTGATGGAAGGACAATTTCGTCCGGGACATTTCAATGGCGTGGCACAAATCGTGAGCCGTTTATTGACGATTGTAAATCCCGACCGTGCCTATTTTGGCGAAAAAGATTTTCAACAGTTGACAATTATTCGCGACTTGGTCAAGCAACTGAATTTTAATGTAGACATTGTGGCCTGCCCCATCGTGCGCGAAGCCGACGGGCTGGCAATGAGTTCACGGAACGCACGACTAAATCCGGCAGAGCGTCAGGCAGCGGTCAACATCTCTAAAACGTTGAATGCCAGCGTAGTCCGCCATTGCCTTGTGGGCTTCAAGCCGCAATCCCCTGTTTCTGAAACCAAGTCATGGGTGATTAAGCAAATCAATGCTGTTCCCGAACTGCGTGTCGAATATTTTGATATTGTGGATGGTCATACGCTGCAATCCATTCAGGAATGGTCAGACACCACGTTCCCTGTGGGTTGCATCGCGGTTTTTGATGGCGATGTGCGCCTGATTGACGTCGTTTTTTATCTCGCCTGATAATGACATCGGGCTATCGCTTAGCCGGAACAACTAAAAACTTGGCGGGTATTCACAGTGTCGTTTGTGAGGTAATTCACTTCGGCAACGGTGGCATACAAATCTCTTTTCTCTTTCATCTGTTTGTAATTGATATTCTCGGCGCCGTTTGGGCTGAAAGCCCATAAATCAATAGCGCAGGGCAACGCCCTACGAAAGGAATGACCCGCCAACACTAAGCCCCAACGGGGCGAAATCCTGTTATGGCCTTTCATTATTTAATAATAAGATTGATTACGCCCCGTTGGGGCTTCGGGTGGGGTGTTCAGTAAATAGTATCAAAAATTACGCCGCACTCATCAAGGGTTGAGTGCGTTTGGCGACCAGATTTGGCGACAGATTCTCAGCCGTCCAAGCGTCTATATCCTTGAGGCGTATTCGTTCCAAGCGTTCTTTAAAAAAGAAGTTTTTCTTATTCTTGTTTTTTAGTAACTGCGTATGTGCAGGAATAAACAGGATGAAGGGCGTAACACCGTGTAACTTGTTTGGCGATTTTTGTGCCTTATAGGTTCCAAATACAGATTCTATAATATCGGAAGAGTTATTGTGAACCTCTTTATCTGATTTAAGCATA
>BNTP01000278.1 GCA_025996695.1 Bacteroidia bacterium
AACCCGCTTCGACACCCACTTTTGCACCCAAAAATCACCCATTTTTCGGGTGAAAAAACCCACTTTTTTTTCACATAAATTAAGAGATTTTTCTGTCAAACTTTGTTAAATACTTGTTTGGTCGGAGCATAGGCTGTACCTTTGTTTTCGAAATGAAATCAGTTTCGTTTCGAGAAAATAAAAAAACGAGGATTCTTAACAGGAATCCTCGTTTTTGGGTGAAAATGGGGGGGGGGAATTCGGGGTTGGAGGGATTTCGGAGCAAGAGCGAAAATCTGTTTTGAGCGTTTGCTTTATGGCAGATTTTAGCCAAATTTAGATGGGGTTGTACGGCATGCAGAACCACGAATGCCGGTTTTACTCGGCATCCGATAGAACGCGAAAAATAAATTAGAACTACAGGTATTTATTGTATTTTTTTTCTTTCGCAATGGTCGAATGTAGGGCATGCCCCGGATAAACAATCGTTTCGTCGGGCAATGTCAACAATTTGGTGCGAATGGCGTCCAAAAGAGCCTGGTGATTGCCGCCCCAGAGGTCTGTGCGCCCTATGTCGAAGCGAAAAAGCGTGTCGCCGGTGAATACGCAGCCCGCTTCTTTGCAATAAAAACACAATCCTGCCGGCGAATGTCCCGGCGTTTCCAGTACGTGCAATTTAGTGTTGCCAAACGCCACAACATCGCCCTCTTTGAGGAAATGATCTGCGCGAATGCCTTCTTCAAATTCGGTTACCTGCCCAAAAGAAAGCACCTGTTCGCGCTGTCCGGGCATTGTTTCTTCCCCTTCGTGGTATTGCGTTTTCAGACCGTAAGTTTCCCACAAAAAGCGGTTGCCTATCGTATGGTCAAAATGGAGATGCGTGTTGAGTACTTGCGTGATTTTCAAGCCCTGTGCATCAATAAAATGCTTCAGCGCCTGTTTTTCTTCATTCGTAGAAACCCCACAGTCAATGATTGCGGCTTCTTTTGTCTCGTCCCAAAGCAAATAAGTATTGACATGAATGTCGTTAAATTCAAATATTTTGAGTTGCATAGTGTAAATTTTGCAACAAAGGATAACAAAGAATAACAAAAGTATCCCGCACAGGGTTTAGTTTGCGAATGCAGTTTCATTCTCTCTTTCTCTCTCGTTTAACCTTGTGGCGGGAACTTTTTTAGAGTGTAGAGTTTAGATATTAGAGTATAGATATTAGAGTTGAAAATTTGGCAGAGATACAAAATATTTTGCCCGTCAGGGCATCCATATCAATAGAAAAAAAATGAGAATGAAAATGAAAGCGCAAAAGAAAGAAAAATTGCAAAGGGTACTTTTCATCTCTGCAGGAGTGTTGTTAAGCGCCGCTCTGTGGACATTGAGCACGGCACAAGTAAAAATTGGTGGCGATCCGACGACGCCCGTCACAACGAGAGCCGTCCTGGAGCGGGACGGCGCCTCAGGCGGATTACTCCTGCCACGAGTACAAGTATTACCACCTGCCGCATCGGCATCAGAGGGAACGATGTACTACCAGATTAGTGATGGTACAGTTTACATCTTTCTCATTGACGGCGGCAAACATTGGGAGCCGGTTGGCAGCGGCAACGGCAACGGCAGCATAAGCACAAGCGACTACGCCGAAAAAGCGAAGAAGCTGGCTTATGGTATGGACAGTGCCAAACTGGCCGGAATAGCCGCCGGCGCTAATTTCGTCCTTGTCGAAAACATTTTGACATCGACCGCAACGATGAACGCCTTGTCGGCGGCTCAAGGTCGCGCACTTCTTGACTCTATCAGAAATAGAAGCAGAGAAGGCACGAACTCCTTGAACGCTTTCCGTGATTCCGTTTATAAAAAAGCGCAGACCCTTGGTGGCAACAAAACGCTCAACGGCAACACCGCTGTTGGAGGCACTTTGGCAGAAACGGATGCCACAACATTGACCGGCAACCTGACCGCGAATGGCGCAACGGCTTCTTTCCCGAACGCCAATCCAACGGTCAAGGCCAAAAGCGCGCCAACTGTTCTTGGAAACACCACGCAGCTTGCAACCGAAGCACAGGTTGCTCTTGCTCAAAACACAGTGAACACCACTTTCCTGACTTTGACACTGGGACACCCTAAACAAATTTCCAAAAATTTTCATCAAACAGCGCGGCGATGGACAGGTGTTTTGGGGTCAGGTGCCCGGCAGAAAGATTGGTGTTGGTTGCATAACCTTTTAATCCGTCCCTTTTCACGATTGAAAGCATTTTCTTTGCTCTCTTGTCGGAATAGCCGACAATCAACCGACAATGAGGTATTTTTCCCAATTCGTAAAAACAACCGTCTTGCTTTTCCAATGATAAAATCCACTGCTTAATTTCTTCACTCTCATTT
>BNTP01000279.1 GCA_025996695.1 Bacteroidia bacterium
AGCGGCAAACAGATAGAAAGAAGGGGTTAAATAAGTTAATTAAGGTAAAAAAAACCGAAAGGAGTTTTTTTAACCCCATTCTTTTGGAGAACAGGGCGAGTATGGGTAATTTTGTGCATGACACAGAACGTTAAATAGTTTTTAATTGCGGTGAGCAAGATATCTGACGCACGACGCTAGCGCCGCAAGCTCAATCCCGCCAAAATGGTATCGGGTTTCATATTCATCACGCTATTCATTTCGCCTGCCATACAGAAGCCACAACGGTCGCATAGCCCTAATGCGCTCCCGCCGCAATCGGCCGATTTGGTGCCGTCCACCAAAATAAAATTGGATACCCAACAGTATTTTTTGAAACGATTATGCTTCATTAGTTTCAGCCCCGAAACGGAGTTCATGATGGGATAACCTTTTCGCTTATAGGCGATTACCTTGTCAATCACTTCCAATCGCTTGTCCCAATCGAGCATCAGATGTTCTGTTCCGGCGTAAGGCGTATGAAAATTGATGGAAATTTTTTGAATGTTCGGATGATTTTTTGCAAACTCGATTGTTTCGTCCACTGACATGTAATTTAACGCATTCACCACCATGTTGATACTCATATTCGGATGCCCTGACTGCTCGATATTTTTGATTGCGCGTTCAAAAACGCCTTCGCCGCGAATTTGGTCGTGACAGGCTCCAAATCCGTCTATGCTAACCCAAATGGCATCGGCATGATTGCCTGCAAATGGCATCACGGCATTGGTAGTGATGGTGGTTGAAAAAAATCCGATTTCTTTTGCCAGCGCAATCAAACTGTTCAAATCCTGTTCGCCGTCGCGCCACATTGTCGGTTCGCCACCCTCAAAATCCACAAAACGCGCACCCTGTTGATACGAATAACGAAGTTCCGCAGCGATTTGTTGGTAACTTTTGGTAGTCACCGTTTTTTGAGCATACACGCAGCAATGTTTGCATTGCAAATTGCAACGGTCGGATATGAAAATAACCGTCTGCAACGGACTTTTTTTGCCAAAAATCCGCGTCTTAATAAACCAAAACGGAAGGTATAAAAATGCTTTCATAGACACAAACTTAAAATTACAATAATCAAACAGAAAAATGACAGCAAATTCCGGGCAGAAAACCACCGAATCATAAACCAATCAATGCCCGCTTGCTGCATCCGTTCCCAATTAGCCATCGGTCCCATCCAAAATTTCGGAAGAAACTTTTTTTGGGGATGTTTCACAAATTCTATCATAAGGTAAAACAACGAAATCGCCAACGGAAAGGTCAGAAACACAAATCCGTATCCTGCGGACAATCCGCCGGTAAAAATACCCCAAGCAATGATAGCAAACGGCACGAAAATCACCCCAAAGAGCACGACAAGCATCGCAGTGGTGTTATTCAAAAGGACGGCAAGCGTGCGTTTTCCTATTTTTTTATCGGAAGTAAAATCCAAAATCGAGTGCACATACACGATATTCATAACCAGCAAACCCACCGGCACGGAAATCAACACAATTCTGCTATCAACCTGTCCGCAAGCAGCATAATAGGTGCCAATCATGTTTAACGGTCCAAAAATCAGCCCGATAAGCAACTCGCCAAATCCATGATAGCTCAACCGCAACGGAGGTCCCGAATAAAAAATCCCCAACACGGCAGCCAAAGCGGCAATATAAACCACGAAAATCCCACGAAACCACCACAACATCGCCCCGCACACCACAGCCAAAGCACAAAAAATCAGGCAGGCAATCAACAATTCTCGCAACGTGGCTCTGCCGGAAGTGAGGTAAGGACATTTACCAATTCGGGCACGAAAACCCTCATGCACCAATTCCTCTCGGTACGTTGATTTTTTCTTTTTGTAATCAAAATAATCATCAAAAAGATTAAGTCCCAAGTGCCCCAATGCGACGCCCACCACCGCGAAAAGCGCCAATCCCCACGAAAAATCCGCAGCAGAAATCGCCAAACAAACAGCCACCAGCGAAGGTAAAATGCTCTGTGGCAACGAGGTAGGACGCGCATTGGTGTACCAAAATTTTATCATAATCAATTCATGTAATTTCGACAAAATTACATGAAAAATCTCAGATTTCCAAGCGCATGAATAAAAACCCAGGGCAACCGCATCAAATAAGGGGAAAATGCTTGTCAAGCACTACCTTTGAAAATCCCCCCTCAACCTCCGAATTCCCCCCCCATTTTTACCCAAAAACGAGGATTCCTGTTAAGAATCCTCGTTTTTTTATTTTCGTGAAATGAAGCTGATTTCATTTCGAGAACAAAAGTACAGCCTCTATTCAAACCAAACAAGTATTTAAC
>BNTP01000280.1 GCA_025996695.1 Bacteroidia bacterium
TTGCCAAATCGTATCCTTTGTGATATACGGCATTAGACAAAGCCTCCTCTACAGCCTCGTACGGAAAATTGTAAAATCGTAAAGATTCTGCCTGATTGGGTATTTTTTTGACGTGCTCATGGATAATGTTTGTCTTGATAAAACTCAGAGCATCCCTGAGTTGCTTATGCAGTGGACCTTTAAAATAATGCTCTGTGAAATTGTCGCCGACATCATCCCGATGGCAAACAACTTCAATCCAACTTCTTGGGAAAAATCGTTCGGGCTCTTTTGAAAAAAACAATAAGCCGACATTGACCGGGCGCAAATATTCATCCGAACCCTTGGCTATAAGCATACTGCGTGTAAGATTTTCCAAACTGATTTGTTTGCTTTCCTCATAGAGATCGCTTTTTACTTCTTGCAGAAATGCTTGAATTAACCCTAAGTCAAAATCCTGAATTGTTGCTGTTTGATTGATACGGTCGTCAAATGGAATACGTGCCGTGAGTTCCTGAAGTCGCCGCAGGATTTCTCCTTGTGCAATGATACTGTTTGAGCCAACCCGAATGTAGGATTGCCGCTGGGCTCCTTTCCCTTGGGTAGAAAGAGCAGTATAAGGGCGGTTATCTCCGGCAGGGCACCATAAAACCAGAATATGTTTCCCGTCCAAAACGTAAGGTTGCACGATGGGAATGTAAGTTGGTTGAATTTGATGGCATAATTTGATGAGTTCGTTCTGGATTTTATCTAATCGATTTTGTGATAAACCTGTCGGCGGCAAAACAGGTATCCCATCTTGCTCGGCAATACCAATAATGACATAGCCGCCGCCCCAATTATGCAAATCATTGGCGAACGCACATATCGAATGAAAAATCTCTTCCGGATTCCAGCCTTGTTTAAATTCCAGCCGCTCCCATTCTACGGAGTGACCATGAATCAAATCTTTTATATTTATTGGTAGTGCCATGTTTATAATTGTTGCAATTATTGTGCCAAATATTCCTGCTCCTTCTGCTCTGCAACAGCGCGGTATTGCTCTATCACAGGCTGTAGTTCGCTGCTGTAACTCGCGGCAAGCAGCAGGTCGATATACCCCGAATTTAAATCAAATTGTGCGCTTGCCGGCAATTGACCCGTTTGTAGCCATTCTTGAATATAGGCAGGCAGCCACAAGTCCATTCGTTTGAGCATGGAGCCGATGATGCCTTTGGCAAAATGCGATTGGTCGGTGTCCACGCCTACGGTGTAGAGGTTGGGATTGTTCGTTTCGCGCAGGTAGCGGTAGATGCCGAGGTTGGATGTGCCTGCGAGGGCGTAGATAAATGGGGACTCGGCGTAGAGCGCACTTGCCACCCGGTAGGTGCTGTCCACCATATTGAAGCCGTCGAAACCGGTGGCGAGAGACATGGCACTCAGATGGGCAGTTACGCCGGATTGTGCTGCGGCATAGGTGTAACCATCCACAAATCCGTCGCGCCCCGAGTTCAAGAAATTCCAATCGGGGAAAGCGCTCACGTAAGCGGAAGTAGCAGCTTGCGTTTTCTCATACGCCACGGCGCCAATAAGAAACGATACGCCATAGCCCGAAAAAGAAACCGTGCGCACGGGCAAATCCCGCTCCGACTCAAATATCAAAATGCGATTAACAGTCGACTCATCTGCCGTACATTCCGCTACCACAAAATTTTCGTAATCATCGCAACTGCCTAACAGGAGCAAGGCATCTGCGTTTTCCCGAACATAGCTGAGCCAATAGTCAAAAACGGGTTTCAACTCTGCCGTAGAATTGGTTTGCGGGTTGATGTAGTGAAAATCAAAATCGGTATTTTTTTGCGCATCCAGCACGCTTTTCAAGATATAATCATTGTAGCCCATATCGCCCAGGCTGTTTGCCGGAAACAGGAATATCACTTCCTTGAGCGGTTCGGGGCGCACAATAATATCCTTGTCCATACACCCGGTGACAAACAGAGTGAATAGAACAAGGATACTATATAGTTTGCGTAACGGCATATAAATCAACTTATCAAGCAAATATCAATACTCAACCAAAATAAAAGCGATGGCATCATACCACGTCACCCACGCTACGGGGTAAGCTGCTGCTATTCCTAAAGAATAAATGTGTTTCATAAATGTTATTTTTTTATGTTACGATTAAATTTCTTGCAAAGATACACCTTATTGACGAAAATTGCAAATATCGCGAGTTTCAGGGTGCACGACAAATTTCCCTTTCGGAATTGTACACGGGAACATATATGGCTTTTGTAGCCCGTAGGGCTTTCATATCAATAGAAAAACAGCCACCTCCCGAAATCATTGCCCGTAGGGCATA
>BNTP01000281.1 GCA_025996695.1 Bacteroidia bacterium
ACACATTGTAGCCAATTTCCGCCGCGTATGTCAGTGCATTTTTTGCCACTGCGGTAATCGGATAGCCTGTTTTTTTGAAAGACAAATAGTTAATATCCGAAATTGCTTTGGAATCCGACAGATTGCCGTAAATGTAATTGGCGCGGGCAATGACGTTGTGCCCCTGATATTGCACATCGCCCGAAAGTATCGAAACCGTGCCTTTCAAGCCGGTGAAAGCCTGCGGTTTTGACGAGTTTTTTGCCGAATTGCCGTAATAGCCCGACACGCCCACGCGCAAACCTTTCACGCCCGTGTATTCCACCCGTCCGGCAAAAGCGGGATTGGTGGCAGTGATTTGTTCAAAGATGCCCTGTTTGCCGCTGCCTACCCAATTGGCGGTTGAGAACCCGTTGGGGTCGAGTCCGTTCACGAGCATCAGTTCGTATTTCCACGAGGGCAAATAGCCCAGAAGGGAAATGCCGGTTTCGTGCCACGTGGACGGAAGCAGGGCTACTTCGCCCTCCGGACGGGTGGTGCCGAAGAAGAATATCGGCTCGTGATGCGCATTGGTCAAACCCACCGGAACAATGATATGCCCGACACGCACATTGAACCAATTAGTAAAACGCTTCGTGATATGGAACTGTTCCAACACCACTTCGCCGGCTTTTTCCACTTCCATCTCATATTCGCCGGCTTCGGAATATTCCAGTTCCATCGCCGACCCTGTGCCGCCATATTCAAATTCGATTTCCGTACCGAGAATAATATCGTCCCGAAATTTGTAATCCACCGCAAAAATAGTGCGTGGGATAGTCAAATAGGCACGACTGTCCTTAGGCGCACCGGCAGCAGGTGTGTAGCGATCGGCGCCATAGTTGTGATGTTGATACAAAATTTCACCATAGCCCCCGAAACGATATTTGCTGAATGCCCATTCGTAAGGCACCGTTTTAGTCGTATCGGAGTGATTTTGCGCAAGCAACACAGCACTGCTCAACACAAAAAATACCATCAAAAAAGAAAATAAATATTTCATAAAAATTTAATGTTTGAAATCGAGTGCAAAATTACAACAAGAAATAAGTATCCGCAATCCCCATTAGTGAGGATATTGCAGGGGGGCAGTAGCCATAAATGGGGATGTATCGGTATTATGTTAAAATTGACGACAATGTGTGATTATGTGTGTTATATTATTCATTGTTCATTATTTTGCCCGGGTAATCCGTTCGGATTGCATCGCTCGGTAGAAACGACGATGCCTCACGTGTCCAGCATGCAGGTAGGTATGCAACCTCATTTTCACTGTCCCTGCGGTTAGGGTGTTCAAAACGAATTAGCAAGAATCATCAAAAAGCCCTACCTTTGAGCTCTAAATAAAAATTAAATCATAGTGAATTATGAAAACGAAGCGCGAAGAAAAATTAGAGAGAGATTTGCAATCAATCAGTCAAAAGCTGCAATCAACCCGTCAAGATTTGCGAGCAGCGAAGCAGAAAAACAAAGACCTAGCCAAGAGCAAGGATTTCCACAAGAAAAAGTGCCAACAGTTATCAGCAGCACTCAAAGAAGAATGTAAAAAAAAGCGGAACTTTGGTGATTACTTTCACGAGCTCATTGCACGACACGGCTATCCGGCGATGTTAGTTTCCTTGTGTGTTGAGATGTATGTTCATTGTCACCTGGGACTTAGAACCACGCGGGCAGTGCTCATTTATCTCAATGCCCGTTTTGAATGGAATTTGCCCAAGATACCCAGCCACACCAGCATCAAGAATTGGGTTGAAAAGAGCGGCTATTCCATATACAAGGAACCCAAAACAGAGGAATATGCAGACGGCTATGCAGAAATACTGGATGAAAGCATGATGATTGCCAGCGAGAAAATGCTTCTCTCGTTAGCTATTCCGGCCAACAAAATAGGAGATAAAGCGCTGACCTTCAATGACATAAATGTATCGAATATAAGTGTAGGCAAGAGTTGGAACAGCGCAAGTATTACAAAAGTATTGGACAAGACGGAAGAAACGATGCCGGCACCGCCAACCTACCTTGTCAGTGATAATGCGAACACCATTTCCAAAGCAGTGAAAGATACAGGATACACGCATTTGCGCGATGTGGGGCACACATTAGCCTTATGTGTTAAACGAGTCTATGAAAAAAATTCCCCCTTCCAAGCTTTCATCAAAGCGATTGGTAAGGTAAAATTTCGGGAAATCATGCGTCCGGCAGGCTATTTGCTGCCACCCAAACAGCGCACAATCGCCCGTTTTATGAATCTTTCCACGAGTATAAAT
>BNTP01000282.1 GCA_025996695.1 Bacteroidia bacterium
ATCATCGTGCGGCTGCATTGACCGGCAGGATGCACGTGTTTGAGCGGAATTTCCAAAGCCACAAACTCGTACAAAAACCACGCGATGTTAATAAAACCCTCTTTTTCAGGCACCGTTATCACGTCGTAGGATTGAATCACCGCATCCTCGTCGACATTGCAGAAAAGCGCCACTTTTTTACAAATGGCTTTATTTAGTTCATTTTCGGTGCGCAACACCAAAATATTAGGCTGAATGCCCTGTTCTTGAAGTAATTTCACCGAGTGTTGGGTCGGTTTCGTCTTCACTTCTTTTGCCGCGGCAATGTATGGAACATACGTCAAATGGACGCACAGGCAGTTTTTGCCTAACTCCCAACGTAACTGGCGCACGCTTTCGATAAACGGCAACGACTCAATATCGCCCACCGTGCCACCGATTTCCGTAATCACAAAATCGTATTGACCCGTTTTGCCGAGCATCATGATGTTGCGTTTGATTTCGTCGGTAATATGAGGCACTACTTGCACGGTTTTGCCCAAAAAATCGCCTTTACGCTCTTTGTTGATGACATTTTGATAAATGCGACCCGTCGTGATGTTGTTGGCTTTCGACGTTGGAATATTCAAAAAACGTTCGTAATGACCCAAATCCAAATCTGTTTCGCGCCCGTCATCCGTCACGTAACACTCCCCATGCTCATAAGGATTGAGCGTGCCCGGATCAATATTAATGTAGGGGTCAAACTTTTGAATCGTCACACGAAAGCCTCGCGCTTGAAGCAATTTGCCTAAAGAGGCCGCTACGATGCCCTTCCCCAAAGAAGAAACCACGCCGCCGGTCACGAAAATGTATTTTGTATTGTCTGCCATAACTTATTGTTTCAAGCGTACAAAGTTACTGTATTTTTGTGGAATTTGCAATTATTCGGCTAAATCTTTTTTTGAGGTGCTATATTTTGCAAGTCCTGCACACTCACCCTGAGCGCAGTCCCGCAGGGACGACACTTTATTAACCGTAGACTTCAGTCTACGGACAGCCGGCCACATGCCACCTTCACCCCGCAGGGGTGACACTTGGTAGTGCCGTCCCTGCGGGACAAAAAGATACCGACATCTCAAAATAATCTAAACTATTGAGCTCATTATTGTTCAAAAATAACGACCACGCGATTCCAATCGTTTCGATTGAATGGCTGTTCTTTATCGCCTTTCCATTCGACTTTCAAACGACTTGGATCTATGCCTTGTTGATAAAATTCTTGCGCAACACTTTCTACCCGTTTGCGACTCAAATTCAGGTTAGCAGCTGCGCTACCTGTCGCTTTATCGGAAAAGCCAGCCAACAACAATCTCGCTCTCGGATTGCTCTTCAAGTATTCAATGACACGTACCAATTTGCCACGTTCCGAGAAAGGCATTGTGGTTGAACCCAAATTAAAATAAATAAATTCCGGCAACACGCGCGCATCTGCGGCTGCAGTACTCTGTGCCATGACCGGAGCAAGATCAACCGCACGTTTTTCAAGGCGTGCAATAATTGCTTGTTGGTCGTCCATTTGATCTACAACCATGCCCAAAGCACGGGTGTGCTGATCAATTGAGCTACGGTTTTCATTGATTAATTTACGGTTTTCATTGATTTTGTTGTTTAAGTAGGCGATTTCTTCAGAAGGAATGCCGCTCCTGTCGTGAACGGTAAGATCTTTATTAAAATTGAAATGAAGTCCAAGCAATACATTGCCGACCACATCAAAAGGATTATTACCCGTATAACCATCAAACTCTCGCTGTATGATGTTGGCATGAGGTTCCAAATAAAACGAAACCGTAGGAGAGAAGTTGAACAAGGCGCGGGCTCCAAATTTACCCACAAAGTAATTATCTGCGGGAACACCAAATTCCTCAAACGTATGCGCCAAACCGACACCTGCAAAACCAACAAGGTCAAAAAATTGATCGTTCGAGTAGGTGCCGCGTATTAAGCTAGTCAAATTCGCCAAAACATCAAAAGACAATCCTGCATAATTAACCTTCTGCAAAAAATAGGTAGCACCCGGAATGTTTGTTATCGGTTCTTCTTTTCTGTTGCCAAAAGGATAAGGATCTGCTTGCTTTCCCCCTTTTTCATTCGCATAACGCTCCACTCCGTCTCCAATCGAGCGATTGAAACCTTTCAACTGACCGCCCGTCACTTGCAGACGGAGTCCAATATGAGGCGAAACCCACTTTCCTATCGAAAGCTCTTCCGATATGCCAAGACGATCAGTCAAATCCGCATCTTTATCCTGC
>BNTP01000283.1 GCA_025996695.1 Bacteroidia bacterium
ATCCGCAACCGGCTCGCATAGAAAGCAGGCAAGGTCGTAGCACAAGTTCACGTGAAAATTCCAACGCACGCAGCAACAGCAGCGAATCCAATCGGCCAACGGTAAGTAACGGCAGAGAAAACACGGTTGACAGACAGCAAAGTGGGAGCAGAGAAACGCGTCCTGCTTCCCGTGAAAATGGCGCTGTAAATAGCATGCCCGGTCGCAGTTCAGGCAGCACAAGAGATGCTCCGGCACGGACAGAAAGCCGCACCTCTCGCGAAAGTTCAGGCTCTCTGCGAAGCGGTAGTTCGCGTGAAAATTCCAATGCAGGTTCTACAAGAAGTGGAAGCTCATCAAGAAGTTCGTCAAGTTCATCACGCGGCAGTCGACAATAAAATGGAAGAAAACTACATCGTTTCTGCACGAAAATACCGCCCGTCGACTTTTCAATCGGTGGTAGGGCAAAAATCGTTGATTACCACCCTCAAAAATGCCATTCAAAATCAGAAATTGGCGCATGCTTATTTGTTTTGTGGGCCGCGAGGGGTAGGTAAAACGACTTGTGCCCGTATTTTTGCCAAAACGATAAACTGCCAAAATTTGAGTGCCGACGGCGAAGCGTGCAACGCATGTGAATCGTGCAAGTCGTTCAACGAAAATCGCTCATACAATATATTTGAATTAGATGCCGCCTCTAACAATGGCGTGGAAGATATTCGCTCGATAGTGGATCAAGTGCGCATCCCGCCGCAAATCGGGAAGTATAAAGTCTACATCATTGATGAGGTGCACATGCTCTCTCCGGCAGCGTTCAATGCGTTCCTTAAAACGCTGGAGGAACCGCCCCATCACGCAATTTTCATTTTGGCGACAACGGAAAAACACAAGATTATTCCAACCATTTTGTCGCGTTGTCAAATCTACGATTTCAGCCGTATCAGCATCAATGACATTGTTGATAATCTTGCTCATATTGCTGAAAGTGAGCACGTTACATACGAGCCCGCAGCACTCAACGCTATCGCTCAAAAAGCCGACGGTGGGATGCGGGATGCATTGTCGATTTTCGATCAAGTGGTCAGCTTTTCAGGCAGCAACGTCACGTATGTCGCCGTCATTGAGAATTTGAATGTGTTGGATTATGATTATTATTTCCGCCTGACGGAAGCCATTTTAGCAGGCGATGTGAGTCAATGTTTGCTGATTTTTGATGAAATTTTGCGCAAAGGCTTCGACGGACAACAAATCATCTCAGGTCTTGCCGGATTTATCCGTGATGTGTTGGTCTGTAAAGACCCGGTCACCATTGTTTTGTTTGAAGTGGGCGATGCTGTAAAAGAAAAATATTTGACTTTGGCACAAAAATGTCCCGTAGATTTTCTTTACAAAGCCCTCGAATGGAGCAACGAAACGGATTTGAATTACCGCTACAGCAAGAGCAAGCGGCTATTGCTGGAATTGTTGCTCATTCGCTTGTCGCAATATAATCGCCAACCAGCACCGGTTGACGACAAAAAAAAAATAGCACCATTAATAATTGACAATGCGCCATTGGAGTTGCCGTGTCGACCGAGCGAAGGGAGCGGAAACGCCCCAGCCCAACAGGTAGAATCGCCCACACAATCGCCTGCTCCTACTCCAATAAAAAAAGGCAAGTTATCATCCATTTCTCTGAAAAATCCGGATGCAAACAAGCCTAAGGAAACGATGCAAACAGAAAATGTGTTGCAGATAACTCTCGAAAAAATTTTTGACAAAGAGGACTTGATGCGTGTGTGGAAAGCTTTTGCCGAAAAGGAGGAGGACACGCACCTCAAAAATACCATGCTGAACATTGTACCGGAATTGCAGGAAAGCAATCACATTCAAATTGGGGTTTTTAATCCCGAACAACTCAATAAATTGACCGACAAGCAGTCCGAAATCAAGTATTTCTTAGCACAGCAGCTACAAAACACCAAAATCGAACTGAACATTTTGATTACAGACAACCCCGCCAATTATCTGCCTTATCTCCCTCGCGACAAATATGATTTCATGGTACAGAAAAATCCGAAATTAGAAACATTTGTCAATGATTTCAAGTTAGTGCTTGATTAATTAGCGAATTTCCCTTTTTCAAAGTGTAGAGCACCCTTTCCTCCTTCCACCTTATTCAGGGTGCACGACAAATTTCCCTTTCGGAATTGTACACGGGAACATATATGGCTTTTGTAGCCCGTAGGGCTTTCATATCAATAGAAAAACAGCCACCTCCCGAAATCATTGCCCGTAG
This sequence comes from Bacteroidia bacterium, assembly GCA_025996695.1. Classification (GTDB taxonomy): domain Bacteria; phylum Bacteroidota; class Bacteroidia; order Bacteroidales; family Azobacteroidaceae; genus Azobacteroides. Next base: position 2,258 of record BNTP01000283.1, read on the forward strand.
GGCATACACC
>BNTP01000284.1 GCA_025996695.1 Bacteroidia bacterium
CTGGATGGCAATCAACGGAGCCGCCGTCTATGGAACGCATCATTCGATACTTGACAAACAAGATTGGGGCTATTCGACTCAGAAAGACAATAACATCTATTTGTCGGTGTTTAACAAACCGATGAACAATTTGTTGCGCATAAAATTGCCGAAAAATAAGAATCAGGAATTGGTTTATGTCATCGACAAAGCGCAACTGTTATCCAATAAAGCCAATGTAAAAATCAATGGCGAAGGCAAAGTCGGCACGTATTATCGCGACAAAACCGGTGCGTTTTATTACGATTTGATTATTCCTGAAAACATCCGGACCACGGCTCAACCGTTCGTAATTGTTATCCAACTCAAAGAAGTGGACAAGAAAAATCAGGATGATTACATGCAGGCGATTATCTAATTGTGAGTGCTTCCCAAAGTGCATTCTGCGGCGCAGGTGCCACAATAAGGAGTTCCTCTTTGGACACAGGATGGATGAATTGGGCTTGACGCGAATGCAAGCTAATGCCGCCGTCAGGGTTGGAACGGTCAAAACCGTATTTCAAATCGCCTTTAACAGGACAGCCAATTTTAGCTAATTGACACCGAATTTGGTGGTGGCGTCCGGTTTTCAAATCTATTTCCAGCAGATAATAATTGTCGGAATGCGCAATCGTTTTGTAATTCAAGATAGCTTTTTTTGAGTTGGGAACCTCCTTGTCGTAAGCATAAGACTTGTTTTGTTTCTCGTTGCGCACCAAATAGTGCATCAATTCGTCGGCATCTTGCGGTGGACGATTTTTTACAATAGCCCAATAGGTCTTTTTTACTTGCCCCTCGCGAAACATTTCGCAAAGACGTGGCAAGGCCTTACTTGTTTTGGCAAAAAGAACCAGTCCCGAAACAGGACGGTCCAATCGATGCACCACGCCAATAAACACATTGCCGGGTTTGTTGTACTTCTCTTTCAGCCATTGCTGAACCGTGGCAGACAGGGGAATATCGCCCGTTTTGTCGCCCTGAACAATCTCCGAATTGGTCTTGTTCACAGCAATGATGTGATTGTCTTCGTATATGACTTCCATAATTTAGAATTATAACTTGCTGCAAAGGTAGTCAAAAACCGGCACAATTTTTACCTTGTAGCAACAAATACTTCGCTTCACCTAAGGTTATGCACATTTTTTCCCTGCGGGATAGTGCTCTCCCTTTGAAAAAGGGAAATTTGTCGCGTTTTTCAAAGAGTATTTGTTGTATATGAAATTTTTTCGTAAATTTGCAGCCGAAATATAAAACAACAAAATTAAATAGTTATGGTAATAAATTTAACAAAAGGACAATGGATAGGAATAAGTTTGTTTCTTTCACTTTTCCTTGTTGGTTGTACTCCGTCCAAAGATGATTATATTTCTGATTTTTCCGATTTTGTATCAGGAATAGAAACGAATTACAAAACCTACACGGGAGAAGATTGGACACAAGCGGATGAAGAATATCAACTGTATGTTGGCGAGTATTACGAAAAACACGAAGCTAAACTTACTGCCGAAGACCAACGCACTATCGGAAAACTCAAAGCGAAGTATCAAACAATCGTAATGAAGCACAATGCTAAACAATTGATAGACGGAGTTTCCGATGGGCTAAATCAGTTGGAAGGGATTGTGAATGGTGTATTGGAAGAAATTAATAATCAATAAATTATTGCTACATGAATAAGCTATATCTTTTTGTAGTGAGTGCCACAGCAGCAATGCTTTTAGCAAGTTGTGGAGACAAGTATTTTGAAGTAAATCCGGAATTACTTCAAACAAAAATCTACAATCCGACAGCGACCAAGTATGAAAGCTTGCTGCCGACTATGGTTCTGTATCTCGACCATTCTACCTGTGTAATTGATGCACGGCAGAACTCACAAGTGTTTAAAAGTTTGATAGGGCAACTTGGTTTATATACCGATACTTTATGTCTTATTAAAGGGGCTGATTTTGAAAAAACGCCTAACACTGACAAATCTCCAACGAGTACTGATGTTTATAACATTCTTAATGGGATAAGAGTAGATATTCCATTTGCGAATATTGGGCAAGCAGTAAAAACTATCTGTGAAAGCAATTCGCAGGCTATTCTCATAACAGATTGTGAATACTTTGATGCAAACAAAAAAAATCAAGACGGTTTTCCTTATCTGTCGGGGTCTTTTAAAGATTGGGTAAAAAAAGGACACAGTATTTATATTGTAACCGAGCCATATCAAGAAAAAAACAATGGCAAAATGTTCAACAAAAA
>BNTP01000285.1 GCA_025996695.1 Bacteroidia bacterium
ACATCTGAAACATCAGATGTTGACAGTTGTATGTTGTAAGGATTGATTCGTAAGCGCTGATTTATGCATCAATCATTACAAAATACAGCTGTCGGAACTCTTTGAGTTAAGAATGGGCCGCCGCGTTATTTATAAACAAATCCATCAACTGCTGTAGCCGTTCCACATTTTGTTGCAAGAGTTCTGCGATTTGTTTTTGCGATTTGAGATTTTCGGACAGAAAGATGATTGTTGTTTCTTTTGTGGCAAAATCGTTTACCTGCTCGTGCCGGTCATCTTTGATTTCTGATTTTTCAGATCCTTGCAGAAAGCGCATGCTCCTGCACATTCGATTCATAGATCATTTGTATCAAGACGGATCTGTCCAACATCCAAAAACGTGGCAATAGTAACCAACCGTTTCAACTTCATATCAGGACAGCTCATTATTTGATTTATTAAGGGAACGCGCGTAAATAATCTTTACGTTTTAATTTGTAAGCATATAATAATAAACAAGTTAAGTTATTAAAATGTATATGTTATTTACGCGTGTTCCCTAATTACTCTTTTTTTGACGACAAAGGTAGTGTTTTTTTACATTAGTGACATTAACCCATAGTGGGTAGTTCCATTAAATTGATGTAGCCTTCGCCACTGACCCCATAGACGCGAAAAGCGCCTATTTTCAAAGTAAGCATCCCAAGCTGAATCGAAAGGATTAGCCTCCATTTTAATCTTGGCGTGCCTTAAAATCGGCATGTCCGAGAGTTTCTTGAGTGCAAAGGTAGTCATTTTTTCTGAATCCCCAATAACCACGTTAAAACTCCAGTACCGCTTGCCATCCGTCTTAAAATACTTTTCTAACACCCACCGATTCGACTTGTTGGTATGCCGTCTAAAAAAGCCCAACGTTTTAATTGACCAATCAAAATATGGTCAATTCTACTGAAAACTTTCTTTGAAGCTACGTGCTTAAAATAGTTTTCCCGCTCTGTTATAACAGGATTAAGTCGTCTGATTAAGACACTTTGCGAAACCGCTTTATTGCTAAATACAATCTCGTGCAGCTTGTCAGCCATCTTCTTTTGGCTCTTCTCTGAGGGTTTTATAAGTAATGTGTCGTTGTACTTGCGAACATTAAAACCCAAAAAGTCGAAGCCTTTAGAGATGTGAGTAATCAGCGTTTTTCCTCTGAAAGAGCTAATCCCCTTTCGGACAGAAATGTTGTTATCAGGATTTTTATTTCCTCAAAGCTTTCACTTTACCATAGCTCTTGCTTTGTCGCGCCTTTACAATCCGCTGTTGAAACTTTCTCACATGTCGTTCACAGTGTTCCCATTTGATGCTGTCCCACTCTGTTTGACTTCTGTGTGAAGATGCGCACTTCGTTTGTACTCCGTTCCTTTGCTTTTTCTTCATTTAAAAGTTCTTCACGCTTTTTGTAACGAACCACCATGCGGAAGTCTGTTGTTCTTCATACCGGAAAGCCTTGCCCCTTAACCGCCTGATGCTGGCAGTAGTTGTATCCCCCTCACGGTTCATTCTCCTGGTTTTAGCAGGGACTTTGTCAAGAGGGCATCGCACTACCGGATTAGTCCTGTCGCACGCCTCTTTAGGCTACTATTAACGGAATAATAGGTTCAGTCACGCTTGCTGAACAGTTGTTTGGACGACGGCTTGTCGCACATTGAGAGCAAAGGTCCTGCCTTTTTATTATAATGCAAATTACAAATTATCTCCTTGCCTGGACCATCAATCGCTTTATATTTCCACGTTTTTAATTATTTGCCATCGGCTGTCAACTTCGCCTGTTTGTTCTTTTTCATAAGATAATGGAATCGGATCAAGTGGTTTTCTCTTCAAAAATTTTGCCAATGGTTTTGCTAATCGATATTCCTGTGCCCACTCCAAAACATAGCCTAAACGTTGTATAGCTGCCGTATTGGGATATTGCGTTGCTATTTTTAACAGTATAAATGGCCCTATTCTCTCAGCCAACTCTTGCAACACTATGGCCTTAGAACTTAGGCTAAATGCATTTGTATCAAATAAATCCAATGCCGTTAATTCCGGTGTGGATACATTCATATAGCCGGTACGCGTTTTACGTTGAATAATGCCATCTTGGATCAGTTCCGTCTTAGCCAAAAAATTGATTTTAAATTTATCGTTGTCAATACTTTGAGGAGCCGGATTTTGCACAAACACAAAATCTTCCATCGGTTGTTGACGGGCGGCACCATATAAAACCGCTGCCGAAAACAGCCCAACATAATAGGG
>BNTP01000286.1 GCA_025996695.1 Bacteroidia bacterium
CTTCTATCAGCCATTTTGTGGCATTTTTTTGTACAATACCGTTGTAAGTTGGTTCTTCGGGGTCGAGCGTTATCACGATTTTTGGATGATGGTTTTTCAGTTTATCAAACGCTGATAATTCCCGTTCGCGCGTTGCCTCGTCGCGCATGGTCAAACAAACCTGATAATAATGCAGATAACCCGCCGGATCTTTTGCCACAAAATGGCTGATAGAAGACGGCAAAAAATTATAAGATTTGTTTTTTGCACTTGCATTATAAAAATTTTTCTTAACTTTGCATCGTCAAACATAGCAATGTTAATTATTGAATAGTATGGAAGATAATGTATTGTTGAAACAAGTACAAAGCAAAGCAAATGCTTGGCTTTCAGAAGATTATGACGCAGAAACGCACCAACAGGTAAAAGCGTTACTGGAAAAATCCGACACAACGGATTTGATTGAAGCGTTTTACAAAGATTTGGAATTTGGCACGGGTGGCCTGCGTGGCATCATGGGCGCAGGCTCCAACCGGATGAATATCTACACCGTGGGGGCAGCTACGCAAGGTTTGGCAAACTATTTGAAGAAAGAATTTGCCGATTTACCTCAAATTAGCGTGGTGATTGGGCACGATTGTCGCAACAACAGTCGATTGTTTGCCGAAAAATCGGCGGATATTTTTTCTGCCAATGGCATCAAAGTGTATCTGTTTCCCGATTTGCGACCAACGCCGGAAATCAGTTACGCGATTCGTAAACTCGGGTGCCAGAGCGGAATATGTATCACGGCATCCCACAATCCGAAGGAATACAACGGCTACAAAGCCTACTGGAACGATGGTGCGCAAGTGATTGCGCCTCATGACAAAAATATCATTGCCGAAGTCAATAAAGTGTCGTCGATCAAAGATATTCAATTTAAGGGAGTCCCCGGTTTGATTCAACTGCTTGATAATAAGATAGATGAAACGTACATCCACGATTTGTTAGCAGCGGTATCGCTGGACAAAAACGCGATTGCACGGCACAAAGACATCAAAATTGTTTATACGCCAATTCACGGCACAGGAATCACGCTGATTCCTAAGGCTTTGAAAGCGATGGGCTTTGAAAATATTATTCACGTTCCCGAACAAGACGTGACAAGTGGCGACTTTCCAACCGTGAAATCGCCGAATCCGGAAGAAGCCGCCGCCTTGAAAATGGCAGTTGAAAAAGCCATCGCCACAGGAGCCGACTTGGTAATGGCGTCTGACCCTGATGCAGATAGGGTAGGGGCAGCTGTGCGCAACGATTATAACGAATTTGTATTGCTCAACGGCAACCAAACTTTGCTGATTTTCTTTTATTATCTAATCACGCGTTGGCAAGAATTGGGACGCTTGAAAGGCAATGAATACATCGTTAAAACCATTGTGTCGACCGAATTAGTAAAAAAAATAGCTCAAAAAAATGGCGTCAAACTATTTGATGTCTACACGGGCTTCAAATGGATTGCCGACATCATGAAACAAAACGAAGGGAAACGCACTTATATTGGCGGTGGCGAGGAAAGCTACGGCTTTTTGGCAGAAGATTTTGTGCGCGACAAAGACGCGGTATCGGCTTGCATGTTGTTGGCTGAAATCGCTGCATGGGCTGCCGACAAAAGTAAAACCGTGTATAATGTGCTGCAAGACATCTACGTCGAATATGGTTTTTCAAAGGAAGTTGGCATATCCGTAGTGAAAGAAGGCAAATCGGGAGCCGAAGAAATCGAAGCGATGATGAAATCTTACCGCGAAAATCCGATGACGGAATTGGCAGGCTCAAAAATCTTTTTCATCAAAGATTTTGCCAAACAGACCGGCTATGATGTGGTTGAAAATGAGAACGTTACGCTCGATATGCCCACCACGTCCAATGTTCTCCAATACTTTGCAGACGATGGCACAAAAGTGTCGATCCGTCCGTCAGGCACGGAGCCGAAAATCAAGTTTTACATTGAAGTGACCGGCAAAATCGCTTCTCGCGAGGACATTGCAGCGGCAGAAGTGGCGGCAGAAGAAAAAATCAGGGAAGTTCGCAAGTCTCTTGGAATTTAATGTCTGAACTATATGGATAAATTTACCGGATTTTCACCGGAAACATTTCGGTTTTTTGAAGAATTAGCGTTAAACATTCCCATACCAAGATTGATGCCGTCTTTGCCGATTTCCAAGTAAAATCCGGGAAAAGAAGCCCACGCCGAGTCATCACTATGAGGAAACGGTCGCTGAAAACTTATCCACATGTGCT
>BNTP01000287.1 GCA_025996695.1 Bacteroidia bacterium
GCTCCTTCATCTACATTGAGCAAAACATAGGCTGCTCGGTAGGTTTGTGTACTGTGAGACCCCTTGCTCACGATTTTTTGAAGTTCCAAAACCTCTTCTTTTGTTAATTTTATCCGATACTTTACCATAACTCGTTTTTGGCGGCAAAGGTACAAAAAATATACGGCTTGTCAAAATTAACTGAACATTAGTTCTTTGTGGTGTACTTTCAAAGTCTTTATTCTTACTTATCATCAAATTGAGTTGATTGATAAGCAAATCAATTTTTAGGTTACGGATTTCTGGAGCCAACTTCTTTTTGTCGCTTTTGGGATTAAAATAAGCTTTTTGTTTTTCGCTAATCTCGTTTAACAAATTGGAATTGTTGGTCATTAAATCGCCAGAGCCAAAAATATTTGTTTGTCGTTCTTCGTCTTTGATTGTCCAATCAATATCAATCACTTCATCCTCAAATTTGCTAACTAAACTATTGCCCACCACAATTTTATAATCAAGATTTGGTAAAGGAGTCGGGACTTCTTCGTCAATAATCAGAGATAGCCAGAAACGCAGGCGGGCAATATCAACCGCTCCGCGTTCTATATCCACGCCATAGATGCTGTTTTGAATGATGTTGAGTTTCACATCCGCTGCTTTGAAGCCCTCTAATGAGCTATGTTGAAAGTGATGAAGCGTTTGTTTTGCCGAGAATATTTCTTGCAACAAACCCATCGGGAATGCACCGGAGCCAATGGCGGGGTCGCAGATTTTCACATTGTCCAAAGCCTTATGAATTGCCTGAAGCATATTGTCTTGAACCTTGATTTCAGTAAGATTTTCAAGATTACCACGACTGAAAATGCAATCCAAAATCTTGTCAATCTCATTAATCTTGTCAGAATCATGGTTCAGACAAGTTTTCAAATATTCCTTCAAACTCTCTTGACACATATAATGCACAATCTCTTTGGGCGTATAGTATGCACCTTTGTCTTTGTTGTCTTCGAGCAGGTTTTCAAAAATATGTCCGAGCATTTCGGGGTCAACGGCTACGGTGTGGTCGTTGGGGTCGTCTTCGTAAATAGTAAAATTGTATTGGTCGAAGAATGTGAAAAGGTCAGTAAAAAGGCTTGACGGAAAATCAAGAAACTCCATCATTCTCTTTTTTTCATGGGATTGCGGGTCAAGCCCGCAATGACGGTCATCTTCAAACAATCCGCCATTGAGGAACGGAATTTTTACTGTTTCGCCATTGGGCATTGTGAAATTGTCATTTTCACGAGCTTGATTCAGCGTTTCAAAAAACAATTTCGTAAGGCATTGAGAATAAAACAAATCGCCCCCGGAGGTTGAATTTTCGGTGTATTTTCGGAAAAGATTAGACATGAAGTTTTTATCGCCATCCTTGTATTTCAAATCTTTGGCGCCCAGCCAACCTTTCTTTTGCAGGAAATAGAGGAATACAATGCGTCCGAGCAATTTTTTGCAGAAGTCGCGAATGGCTTTGTCGTTTGCTTTGAACAGGGCGATACGGCAACTGGGGCTATTCAACAAATGGTCGCAGAAACGGATATAATGTTGTTTGTAGGTAGCAAAGAAATCTTTAGAAAGTTTTTCCACTTCAAAAGCATCTTTCACATCATCCAAAGTAGGGGCGTTGTGCGCAACGCCCCTACTTTTCAATTCGGTAAAGCGCTCTTTGGCTGTTCGTGCCGTTTCGTTTTCTCCCAACAGGTAAGTAAATCGCTTGGCATCTGTAACAGCCTTTTCGTAGCGTGTACCATCGTCATTCCATTGGCGGGTTTCGCTTACAAAAGTGAATCGCCAACAGCCCCCCTCAATCCCCCCACAAGGGAGAAGTTGATAGGATGCGATAAAAGCGCCATCGTATTTATTCCAATAGGTGCGGCAAAGATTGCGGATAGCAACACGATTCTGGGCCACGTGTATATGGTCTTGCAATTCTACTTCATAAACAGCAAGTATATTGCCGTCTGATAGCGTAATTTCGCCTAATTGCAAGGCATTTTTTGCCATTTTGTTATCAACGCCAAATTTCTCAGGATTGCTGAGTGCACGAAAATTCTCCCCGAAAATACTGTGCAGTAATAACAAATAATTTCCCGTATTATAAACTCGCGTAAGGATATTAGATAATTCCATATTTTTATCAATTAAATGATTCCGATAAAATGATACAAGGCATCTCTATTTTTTTATCTTGCTGCTCATCAAGATAATATGAATTATATTTGTTTGCCATTTCCAAAATTTTTGC
>BNTP01000288.1 GCA_025996695.1 Bacteroidia bacterium
TGATAACAATCTGTATCCGTTTGAAACTGTCTGTAAAAATTGATTGAGTTCACTCCCATAAATTTTATTCTTTCTTCCATGCTACAAAGGTAGCAAATTATTTGGGCGACCTAAACGCCTATACCAAAATGTATTTTATTTGCTTGATGGAGGGAAAACCGCTACCGGATTACTCACAAACAGATGATTATCAGGTTGATTTATGTTTGCAGGCGCGAATTGTGGATGAAGCCTTTTATATTTTTGTGAATGAAGTACAAAACCAGAGAGCAGATAAATTGAATGTGTTTGATTTACTCACGTTGGATAAGGTCCGGCAGGGCATTTCAACGGACTTGCTCGAAGCATCGGTTGAGAAGTTGCAACGAGAAGGATTGATAAAATCGCAAAGTTCGGCAGACAAAAAATATGTTTTGGGAGACTTGTATTATGAGATTACCAAACAACCTGCTTACATAAAAGAATACCGATTGCGGGATTTGCAGATAGTGGCAGGGTGCTTTGAAAAAGCAAAAGAAATTTCGATGAAAGATTTTGTGGATGCGTTTGAAAATCTATTAACTCGCGGACAAATTAAATACCTTATATTGAAATTGGAAGAAGATGGCTTAATTGTGAAAGAGGGACTTGGTCGTTGGGCAGTTTATAAATTATCAGAAAAAATAGATATTAGGCAAAATATTCTGCAACAGTTTCAATTCGCCATAGAACGCTAAAAATTCGCCATAGAAGCCGTTATTTTGAGTGTGATTTTTGCGTAAATAATTGATTGTCAGGCATATTTCAATTCGCCATAGAACGGTACATTTTCACCATAGAACCAAAAAAAGCCGTGTAAAACGGCTTTTTTTGGTTCTCATTCTTTCTTAATCAAATGCTGCAAGTCCGGATCGGCAGCAATCCGCTTGAGTTCTTCGGCCATAATCTGTTTCACATCGGCTTTGATTTGATTGTAGTTGTGTTCAATTTCCGTCTGCATCGTATCGATGCCGTCCCCATCGTGAAAATCCAGAATACCAGATTTGGTTTTTAATTTAAAAAGTAGTACTTTTGCAGTTCGCAATTGGCTAATTGCCTCGCAGGGTTTGTAATTTGTAATTTTAATTGAAAAATGCCTTCATTAAAGGAAATAAAAAGCAGGATTGGCTCCGTCAAATCGACGAAGAAGATCACTTCTGCCATGAAAATGGTGGCTTCGGCGAAGCTGCGCAAAGCGCAAAAACGGATTGAGAGCTTTCTGCCTTATCAGCAGAAGTTAGACGAAATTTTGAAGTCTTTTTTGGCTTCTTCAGCGGATTTTCAAACCAATTTGGCAGAAATACGCGACGTGAAACGCGTGGCAATCGTCGTTTTGTCGTCCAATTCCAGTTTATGTGGTGCATTTAATGCCAATGCGTTCAAACTTTTCAAAGAAACGTTGACGCAATACCGGCATTTGCCCGACGAAGCAATTGAAATTTATGCTGTCGGCAAAAAAATCGAGGGCGATATTCACAAAATGGGGCGTTCTTTCGATTTCAAAGGCAGCTATGTCCCGTTGATGGACGAACCCACTTTTGCAGGAGCCAAACAAATTGCGCAGACTTTGATGGTGGATTTTCGTCAGCACAAAATTGATAAGGTGGAGTTGGTGTACAACCGTTTCAAAAGTTCAGCCGTGCAAGTGCCAACGGTTGAGCGATTTCTTCCGCTAAGCCCCCTAAATCCCCCTCAGGGGGACTTAATGCCCCCTAAATCCCCCTCAGGGGGACTTAAAGACTCCTCAGGAGGGCTCTCCAACTCCCCCTCCTTTGGAGGGGGCTGGGGGGAGGCTCATTACATAGTGGAACCGGACAAGGAAGCTGTCTTGCAGGCTTTGGTGCCGCAATCGTTGCAAAGTAAAATTTATGCGACGATTGTTGATTCTGCCGCTGCCGAGCAGGCGGCGCGATTGGTGGCGATGCAAGTGGCGACCGACAATGCGGAAGATATTTTGGACGAACTGACTATTCAATTCAACAAACAGCGTCAACAAGCAATTACCAGCGAGTTGCTGGATATTATTGGTGGTGCCGAAGCACAAAAATAAATATGATTATTCCAACAGATTCTTTGAAACATATCGCCTCCGAATTGGAGCAGAATAATGCGCCTGCAAACATAAATCAACCTGATAATCATCTGTTTGTGAGTAATCCGGTAGCGGTTTTCCCTCCATCAAGCAAATAAAATACATTTTGGTATAGGCGTTTAGGTCGCCCAAATAATTTGCTAC
>BNTP01000289.1 GCA_025996695.1 Bacteroidia bacterium
GCCGTTGCCAGGGCTGAACTACCCCGTCGTGTTCTGATTCAAATTGTCAGGTATGTCCTCTTTTACCAACGCACGGAAAGTTGGTGCTCCGTTACCTGTAGATGGAGCTGCAAAAACATGGTTTTTGGTTTGCGACGGCAAAATAGGCACCTTATCGAAAGTTTTCTGACCATTCAGCGTCTGCGCTTTACCATACACAGAATCACGGAACGCGTTTGTAAGACTTTTTACCGAATTAAAGACCTGAGCTTCTGTGGCAAGGGCAGTCGTGGCGGTGTTGGTCGTTATCGCTGTTGTTTTAGCAGGCACCGTCGGTGAAGCGTTAACAAATTTCGTTGCGGTGGCAGAGGTGAATTTGGCTGCACCTCTCACGGTCGTAGCGCCCGCAAGGGTGGTTGTACCATTAAGAGTGGTCGTGCCTGCGGCGAGGACTGTAACATCTTTTTCGAACGTTTTGTTGTCGGCATAAGTCTGCGCTTGATGCAACAGCGAGTCACGAACCGCATTGACAGCAGCATCCATTGCCAAAGCCGTCGAGCTATTACCTGAATTTGTCTTGGCCGGTACCACCGGGGCTGATGTAAATGTCTTGATGCCTGCAAGTGTCTGATTCCGCAGATAAGTTGAATCACGGAAGTTCCACAATGCTGTCGGTACCGCGTTTAACGCCGTATTATAGATCTGAGCTTCCGTTGCAAGGGCTGTTGTGTCGGTAGCGGCGGTGAGTGCCGCACTTTTTGCCGGAACAAGCGGAGCTGAAGCGAATGTTTTAACGCCATTAAGCGTCATCGTTTTGTTATAAACCGAGTCGCGGAAAGTTTGCAACTTTGTTGGATCGGCTGCCAACGCTTGTGCCTGAGCGGTGAGATAGACCTGTGCTTCTGTCGCTACGGCTGCTGCTGTTGTGGCGTTAGACGCGGTGATTGTCGCGCTTTTTTGCGGAACAACCGGAGCAGAAGTGAAGGTTTTTACGCCGGCAAGGGTTTGTGCATTTGACTCAGTATTTGTTTTGAAAGTGTTCAAACCCGCCAACGTTACACTGTCCGTTCCTCCAAACGCCAGCCTGTTAGCTCTTTCTATTGCAGGTATATCGGCGTAAGCGATTGGACGGAAAGTCGGGCGACCGTTAGCTGCCGTTGGTGCTGCAAAGAATGTTTTGGCCGTCGTGGTGATCGGCAATTGCGGTACAGGCATCGTAATGGTTCCCGTGAAAGTCTTGTCGCCGGTAATGTTCTGTGTTTTTGTATAAACAGGGTCACGGAAAGCGTGCATAGTGCTGTGTGCTGTGTTTACTGCTGTGTTTTGAGCAAGAGCTACCTGTGCTTCCGTTGCGAGCTGGGTGGTGTTTCCAAGAACAGCTGCCGCGCTCTTCGCCTTTACCGTTGGATTGGCGTTCGGGAAAGTAACGGCTGTGGCGTTCGGGAAAGAAGCCGTTGTGCCATTTGCAGTCAGGTTGCCGGTCAAGGTCGTTGCGCCCGTCACGCCCAAAGTGCCTCCAACGGCGGTGTTGCCGCTGAGAGTCTTGTTGCCTGCCAGTGTCTGTGCTTTCGTGTAAACTGAGTCACGGAAAAGATTCAAAGTGGTCGTGCCTTCTCTGCTTCTATTTCTGATAGCGTCAAGAAGTGCGCGACCTTAAGCCGCCGACAAGGCGTTCTTGTCTGAAGTTGATGTCAAAATGTTTTCAACGAGGACGAAATTGGCGCCGGAGGCTATTCCCGCCAGTTTGGCACTGTCCATGCCATAAGCCAGTTTCTTCGCTTTCGCGGCGATTTGGCTCGGGTCGTATGGACCGCTGCCCACCGGTTCCCAATGTTTGCCACCGTCAATGAGAAGGATGTAAACTGTACCATCACTAATCTGGTAGTACATTGTTCCTTCTGAGGCCGAAGCGGCAGGTGGCAAGATCGCTACGCGTGGCAGGAGTAACCCGCCTGATGCGCCGTCCAGTTCCAGGACGGCTCCCGTTGTGACGGGCGTCGTCGGATCGCCACCAATTTTTACTTGTGCTGTGCCTAATGTCCACAGACCGGCACTCAACAGCACTGCTGCAGAGATGAAAAGTCCCCTTTGCAATTTTTCTTTCTTTTGCGCTTTCATTTTCATTCTCATTTTTTTCTATTGATATGGATGCCCTGACGGGCAAAATATTTTGTATCTCTGCCAAATTTTCAACTCTAATATCTATACTCTAATATCTAAACTCTACACTCTAAAAAAGTTCCCGCCACAAGGTTA
>BNTP01000290.1 GCA_025996695.1 Bacteroidia bacterium
TGCGCAGTTTGGTGAATTTTTTCTTAGGCGTCGGCTGGGGTGGCGTTTGTTTTTACGACACGTTTACTTCCAAATTGTGGGTCATTGTCGCCGCGGTATTGACAGGCATCGTTTTGGTGCTGATTTTCATGCTCATTTTCAAACAAATGCTGCGGTTACAGCGTGACAATACGTTTCAAATTGGCGAAACAGTTGGCAAAACCGCTGATGTTTACTTGACCATTCCTGGCGAAAAATCGGGTAAGGGGAAAATTCAAATCAGTGTGAGAGGGGCTTTTCATGAAATTGATGCGCAAACAGAAGGCGAACGGATTCCTACCGGAGCCATTGTGCGTGTGATTCAATTGCTTGACAGTCAAACCGTATTAGTAGTAAAAATTTAAACATAAATCAAATGACACCTTTTTTCTTAGTTATTTTAGCAGGAGTGATTGCTTTTGTGGCAATCATCTGGTTGACTTCTCGCTACAAACGTTGTCCGTCGGATAAAATTTTAGTGGTATATGGTAACACGGGCGGCTCTTCCGCCAAATGTATTCACGGAGGAGGCACATTTATTTGGCCGGTAATTCAAGATTATGCCTATTTGAGCTTGATTCCGATTTCCATAGATGCCAATTTGACCAATGCGTTGAGTAAACAGAACATTCGTGTGGATGTACCTTGCCGCTTTACAGTTGGTATTTCGACAGACTCCGACACGATGAACAATGCCGCAGAACGTCTTTTAGGGCAAAATTCCGACCAAATTCAGGAATTGGCACGCGACATTTTGTTCGGGCAGTTACGTTTGGTTATTGCCACGATGAGTATTGAGGAAATCAACGCCGACCGAGACAAATTCCTCGAAAGCATTTCTTCAAATGTGGAAGTGGAACTTAAAAAGATTGGTTTGAAACTCATCAACGTCAATGTGACCGATATTAAAGACGAAAGCGGCTACATTGAGGCGCTCGGAAAAGAAGCGGCCGCAAAAGCCATCAACGAAGCCAAAGTGTCTGTGGCAGAGCAGGAAAAAATCGGTGAAATTGGTGCTGCCGAAGCTAACCGTGACACGCGTATCAAAACGTCACAGGCCAATGCAACGGCTGTGCAAGGGGAAAATTCAGCAAAAATTGAAATTGCTAATTCCGATGCTGCCCGTCGTGAAAAAGAAGCCGAAGCGCTGAAAATTGCGGTAACGGCGGAAAAAGTGCAACAAGCCAACGCTTTGCAAGAATCTTATATCGCAGAACAGAAAGCGGAAAAAGCGCGTGCCGAACGCGAACGTGCGACGCAGCAAGCCAATATCATTGTGCAAGAAGAAATCGAAAAACAACGTCGAATTATCGAAGCACAAGCGGAGGCAGAAAAAATCCGCGAAAACGCCAAAGGTGAAGCCGACGCCATCTTTGCAAAAATGGATGCCGAAGCACGCGGTTTGTACGAAATCCTGACCAAGCAAGCGGAAGGCTACGACCGGATGGTAAAAGCCGCCGGAGGCAATGCACAAAGTGCATACCAGTTATTATTGATTGAAAAACTTCCGGAATTGGTTAAAACACAGGTCGAAGCGATTAAAAACATCAAAATCGACAAAATCACCGTTTGGGACGGCAACGGCGGCAAAGAGGGCACAACATCCACTGCCAATTTCCTTTCGGGTTTGATGAAATCTGTTCCGCCCTTGAACGATTTATTCAATCAGGCGGGAATGAATTTGCCGGACTATCTGAAAGGCAAAGATTCGCCGTTGCCTGCGGCTCAGGATGCTGAGCTGATTCAAGATACAGAGAAATAATCTACCGCGTCTGGTTTTGTCCCGCAGGGACAGCATGTGTATAACCGTAGGGGGCAATTGGAGGAAGGCTCGTCAGCAGGGGGTGTCTCCGCTGCGGGACTGCGTCCCTGCGGTACCAATGACGGATTTACGCAACACATTGATTATCAACGAGATTGAAATTATGTTTATGAGTTAAATTTCGCAACGCTCTCAATTCTCTTTCCTGTAACAATTCAGCGTATTTGATAGCACCAAGTTCCACATAATCCATTCCCTGAGTAAGCGCATTGTAAAAAGCTATAGCTATTTTTCTTGCACCGGCTTTAATGGCATCGGAGATCCTTTACGTCCCCTTAGCCGCCGGATAAAAGCGCCTATCGCATTATGCTTACTGGTTGATAAGGATTGTGCCGACTGCCGGAAGATTTCTCCGGCACAATTACCTTTGGAGGATTTGA
>BNTP01000291.1 GCA_025996695.1 Bacteroidia bacterium
GAAGCAAACCAGATAAAGGAGCTGGGTTGCTTCGCTACTTCGTAGCTCGCAATGACGGAACAGGCTGCCCTCGCAAGGGCGCAACAAACTGCTACGGAACGGAACATGACGCAACGAGCCGCAACAAGACACATTTGTCCTGTTGCGGCTTGTCGGTATGTGTGTGAAAAATTTATTTAGCGCGGAAATCGCGCAAAGGCTAAGCCGGCACGCGAAGCGTGCCGAGGGTAAGGAATTTACCCCCCCCCCCCATTTAAGTCATTGATAATGAGCGAGTTATGAGCGATATTTTTTGTCTGCTTCATCTGTCTAATACATGATTCGGAGGCAAAGGTACAAACAATTTTCGAGAATCACAAACTTGCCCTGCTTTTTTTTACGCGCGGCGCGTGCAACCCTGCCAAAATCATTTGCCGACCTTCACTCAAAAACCGTAATCCTCCTCCCATCAGTATGCCCCGAAAATGCGGGCGCATACAAACATTCGACAGTGGCGATGCCTTCCGAATAATCACCTTCACGGGTCACGTACACTTCATAATCGAAATTGTATGTGCCTTTGGGCAATGCTTGGATGTAGAAATTCGTTGATTCATCTTTGGGCGATTGGTAATAGATTAAACCCTGTTTCCACTGCGTGCCCGACAGTTGATTCACGGGTTCGACGCAGCCCGCACGCATATCTTTCAACAAGACGTATTCCATGTCGCGATCGCTTTTGACGGTCAGGCGGACGGTGATTTTGTCGCCTACAGCCCCACCCAACCTCCCCTCAGGGGAGGAGTTTGGTTCTCCCTCTTTGGGGGAATTAGAGGAGGCTATAATGGTTTTTGTGACGGACAATCCGGTGTTGGCGGCGGTAATTTTGTTCAAATCTTCATAATATTGCCAATATACGGCACCCCAAGCCGGGGCTGCGCCCGTTTTTGTCACTACAATTTTATCGGAAACAATTTTGGGGGCATCCCACGATTTTTTGATATAGCCTGATTTATTTGTAGCACTTTGGGCGACTTCCATCGTTTGATTGTTCACCTGAATAATTGCCTTCCCCCCATGCACCTTACTCCTTTCACCTTTCACCTGATCCGTCCGGTCGCTGCCGGTGCGCAGCAGTGCCTGAATCGCGTTAACCGTTGCGGGCACGTTTTCCCATTCTTGCGTCCGTTTTTGTTGCAACAACCAGAGTTTCATTGCGTCAAGCTCCTTTTGAAAAGCATTGCCGGTCAAGCCTGCAACGGCGGCTTCTGAGGCTCCCGCTTTTTGAAATGCGTCCATGATAAAGGTGTGTACGCTCACCGCGCTTTGCGTCATAAAACAGCTCATCGCATTGTTTGCCCAATACATGCCGAGGTCGGACTTTTCGGACGCATGTTCGCGCAGAGATTTGATGATATTTTGCGCAATGGACGAATAATTGTTAGTCGTGCGAACTCCGCTCCGAGCATTTAGCAACACCGTTGCCGCAATCGCGCGAGCATATAAGTTGGTGTTTTTTGTCCAATAATTAGCGGCTATATTCGTGTAAAAATCAACCGCTTCCTGATTTGCATTTAGCGGAATAGTATTATAAAGTCCGCGCACCAGCAAATATTCCAATTCATAAGTTGAAATAGCTTGCGATTTTGCCCAATCTTTGTTGTATTTCTTCAGGTCGGCAAAATGCGCTGCAAATTTTTTATCAATAAAATGCACCGCCGCTTCTGTCATTGCAGGCTCAATCCGCAATTCTCCGCCAGATTGCGCCATGCCATAAAGCACCCACTGCGTAATACCCACATTGCTCCTCATGCCCTTAAACCATTCCCAGCCGCCATCTTCGGCTTGCAATTCAGTCAATTTGGCGAGGGCTTGCGAACGTACATAATTGGCTTTGTTCACATCTGCCGACACGTCTAATTGGGTTGCCAAGCTGCTTGCATAATAGGCTGCAAACCATGCGAGCACATCGTCGGATTGCGGGGTTGTGAGTGCCGGAAAGGCCTGTATCGCATATTCAATCGGGTTGTTGGCAAATTCCACAGTCAAGCGATACGGCTCTAATGTGGTCGAATTATTTGAAAGCTTGTCGAAAGTAAACGTTTGCGTGCCCTCTTTCGTCACAGTCAACGGCAAGGATTCCGTCACGAGTTGGCGGTTGGGCAAGACGGGCAACAAATGTTGTTCGCCGTCACTGAAATTGTCGGATTTTGCCACAATTTTCAAAGCTGTCGCGT
>BNTP01000292.1 GCA_025996695.1 Bacteroidia bacterium
TCGCATTCTCAAATTTCAGCCGTAGCGGCTCGAATAATTGCATTTTCATACCGCAAAGGTAATGTTTTTTTTGACACTTAAAACATTCTCTGTCTGATATTTGTAATTTATGGACAGACTCTAATTATTAAAATTGAAAATAAATAAATGTTCCTTGCTCTCCTTTCAAAGCCCAGATGGCGAGGATAAGCGCAAAGTAAATAACCCATTTGATAAATGGTGACTTTATATTCTCTATTTGTAATCCATGCTGTTTTTGTCTATTTAGCCATTCTATCAACATAAAAATGGCTATACAGCAAAGGTTAATGGCCTTTTCTTTTAATTTGACGGAAGGAGCAGTAAACAGTGACTGCGAAAATATTCCCGAAATATACCCCCAAGCATGAGCTATATTCTCTGCCCGAAACAATATCCACCCAAACACAACCAATCCAAACGTGACCAACATTTGAAATAACTCTTTTAAACTTGGCAATATCCGCCCTTCAGCCACAGTATCAGTATATTTCCGATTTTTGCCCAACAAAATAACCGGCAAAAACAGAATGGCATGATACGCTCCCCACACAATAAACGTCCAGTTGGCACCATGCCAGAAGCCGCTTACGAGAAAGATAATGAATGTGTTGCGCACTATTTGCCATTTACTGCCGCGACTGCCACCCAACGGAATGTACAAATAATCGCGAAACCAAGTATTAAGCGAAATATGCCACCGCCGCCAAAATTCGGCGATGTCGCGCGAAAAATAGGGGAAATTAAAGTTGCGCAAAAATCTGAATCCCAGCAGCTTACCGATTCCTAATGCCAGATCAGAATAGCCGGAAAAGTCGCCGTAAATCTGTAAAGTGAAAAAGATGGCACCTAAAAGCAGCGTACTGCCCGATTGGTTGCCTGCATTGTTGAAAATTTCATTGGCAATTGTGGCACAATTATCGGCGATGATCATTTTTTTGCACAGCCCCCAAACAATTTGCCGCATTCCATCCACCGCCAAGGCATAGTCAAACGTCCTGCGCTTATAAATTTGCGGTAATAAATTAGTTGCCCGTTCAATCGGCCCAGCCATTGCCAACGGGAAGATGCTCACAAAAAGAAAGAACGATACCACATCTTTCGTCGGTTCAAATTTACGCTGATAAACATCAATCGTATAACTTAATGTGTGAAAAGTATAAAAACTAATTCCGACCGGCAAAATCAATTGTAAAGTCTTGGCTTGCAATTGAATACCGAGCAGGCTAAAAGCGTCTACAAAAGAGGTCACAAAGAAATCATAATACTTGAACACACACAGCACTCCGAAAGAAACCAGGCAGCAAACCGTCAAAATCAGCCGCCGTCGCTTTTGTGCATCGCCAGAGTCATCATCAACTCTCATCATTAAAACACCCGCCGAATAGTTGGTGATTGAACACAGCAACACCAGCGATAAATACCGCCAATCCCACCAGCCATAGAAGAAATAACTGGCGGCAAGCAGAAACACATTCTGCACCTTAACGTTTTTGGATATAGCCCAATACAGCAAAAATACTATGGGCAAGAATATCCCGAAAGCAAATGAATTGAATAACATTCTGTTTGTCCTGTTTTTAAGTTTATGCTCAAAACTCTTAAACTCAGGCACACAACAAGGCGCGAAACTGTTCGTTGTGTGCTTATTTTATATTCGAGGTTCCGGAAAGACCCATACAAAGTAAATAAGCACAAACAGTCCACGCCTTTTGAGCGTGAACCTTCGCTAGCTTATTCTCCTTTGTATTTTGAAATTTTCCGGATTTCGAATATTGAGAACAAGAGCTAAAGCCCAAATATTAATTGTTTAATATCTATTGCATTCTGTTGTTTCTATTTAGTTGAATTCATTTTAATTTTTACGGCCACAAAGTTACAGGAAAATTCTGTAATCTCCAAGCGCATGGAATAAAAAAATTTATCGTTACACATTCAATTTCTGTCTTGACGGTAGCGCAACAAGGCATTGCTAATTAAAAATATATTCGTATCTTTGCAGAAAAAAAAAGCTATGAAATGTCCAAAATGTTCGTGCGATAAACGAGTTAAGTCTGGCACTAAAAGGCAGACAGCGTTATAAATGCAAAGAATGCGGTTGTAATTATAGCGTAGAGATAAAGTCGACAGCGAAGCCGAAGTTAATGAAAAAGCAAGCATTACATCTCTATCTGGAAGGATTGGGTTT
>BNTP01000293.1 GCA_025996695.1 Bacteroidia bacterium
GCCCTATATGAATCAAAAAGGTGTAGTAGAACGCGATTTGACGCCCAAAGAAGCCTATTATGTGGTGCAGTCCTACTGGTCGGACAAACCGATGCTGCACATCTACGGACACGGTTTCCCCACCCGTTGGGGCACTGCCGATGAACTGAAAACGCTGAAAGTGTATTCCAATTGCGAAACGGTCGAACTGTTCCTGAACGGCAAAAGCCTCGGGAGCAAAAAACGCAATTCACAGGATTTCCCCGCCGCCGGTTTGCGTTGGGAATCCGCGCTGAAAGCCGGCAGCAACACCTTAAAGGCTATCGGGAAGCACGGAAAAGCCACCGTTACGGACGAAATCTCGTTTGAATACGAAACCCGCACATTCGGCAAACCGACACAAATTCAAGTGCGCATATTAGATGAGGGGATTGCGGGTCAAGTTCGCGATGACGAGGTTTGGTTTGAAGCTGAATTGCGCGATGCCAACGGAGTAGTCAGCTTGGAAGCACGCAATTTTATCTACTTTGAATCGGCAGGCGACGGCCGGTTAGTAGCCAATCAGGGCACCTCCACAGGCTCCAAAAAAGTGCAAGCCTGCAACGGACGGGCGCGTATCAAACTGATTAAAAACCACGGGAATAATATCGTAGCAGTGAAATCCGACGGTTTGAAAACGGTATTTATGCATATAAATCACTAATAAAATATGGCTAAATCTTTTTTTTGAGGTGCGATATTTTGCAAATGGAGCCTTGTCCCGCAGGGACAGCACTTTATTAACCGTAGACTTCAGTGCCTGTTGCGCAACTAAAAAACAAAAAAAAGTGCTCAAAAAATTTGTTTATGTCATTGAATTTCAGTACCTTTGCATATAATTTTAACGCAAAAAAGTATGCAAGGATTAAAAACATACGAAGAGAAAATATTTGTTAATTTTCAGCTATCGACACACGTTCCGAGCGATAATTTTTACAGACGACTTCGTAACACATTGAATTTGACGTTCTTACGCAAGATGAGGGTGCACGCCAAATTTCCCATTTGGCTAAGCCGCCATTTTAATGCAGTTGAGGAGTTTTTGTTGTTGCTTGCTGCAAAAAGTAGCCCTGAGATTAAGGATTTGCTGCGCCCCCGTTAGCGTCCACCGTTGTCCGGATAGCTTTAAGCGGTGTTGAATCACCGTTCTATTGGCAGATTCTATCGGACCGGAGCCTATCAAAAGTCCTCGCTTACGAAAAGTGCCGTACCTCATTCGCTTGAGGTTCGTTTGATAATATTTGACAAGAGTTTTTTGCTTTTTTTGTTGCGCGTCAGTGGTCACAGGCAGCTGTAGGATATTGTTTATCACCTCTTTTACGCCGTCTTTTAGCAGTATATCTTCCTGCTGACTTACCCATTTTTGCTTTTCCTGCATATCGGCAAAACAACACTCGGCAAATTCACACAAATGCTCTTTGGCGTGGAAATAGTCCAGTATTTGCGTATTGCGCAGATAATGGTCGTTTACCCAATTCCATATCCACGGTGCACCATCACAGATGAAGACCGTTTCTTTGGCATGCGGTTGAATCAAGCGGTCAAACTTTTCAAGAAAATCGGTATGTGTACCAATATGACCGACATACTGCGAGCCTAAAATCAAATTTTGCTTATGCTTAGGACGTTGTACATGGTCGAGCGACGAAAAACATCTGCCCAGCTTGACCTCTTTCCACTGCTCCGTGCGGGTAAGTATCATGGCACCGTCCATCATGGCGTAATACGTCTCTTCCGGCGGATTCGAGGCTTCCGTTCGGGTGTCGCAAACAACTTCTTTGCCCATCTCTTCTCCGTAAAAATGGCTGATACGCTCTATTTGTTTGCCCGTTACATCTATCCCAAGCATCAGTGCCAACGTAGCGGAGCCCGCTTCAAAAACCTCTTTGGCGCCCTCATAGCAGCACAGGTTTTGAAGATAGGCACTTGCCGAAAAATGACCGTTGACCTTAGTCATCACATGCCGTTTGCTCACCTGAACGTCCCCTAATGAGGTTTGGAGTTTTTTTTGATTCTTACTTTTGGGCACGACACCCAGCGAGGCTTGAAAACTCCTGACTTCGTCATTGCGACACCCAAAATTGATTTAACCCCATGAGAATCGGATATTTGAAGCGCGAAGTTTTTTTTCAGAGCCATTCGATTCTCGCGGGGGTAATATTTTTCCGTAGGAGGAGAT
>BNTP01000294.1 GCA_025996695.1 Bacteroidia bacterium
GGTTCGTTGGCCTTTATAAATGCTTTTCACCACAAAAGCGTTGTCCGAATCATTGAGCCACCAAGCATCGACCCCTTTCGCAAAGTGTTTTTTGTCAAGTTCTTTCCAAAGTGCTTTGCCATCTTTTTCATCCGTCAAGTTATTTTTTGGGGCAGGCACCGCAATCGCCAATTGCGCATTGAAATCGTGAATATTTTCAATCATGGCGGTGAGGTCGGGGAAATTTTCTTCATTATAATCACCTGTCAGCACGACATTATCCATTGGGAAGAAACGATCGCGAAATTTTTTTATCTCGTTCAACAATTGCTCTTGAGAGGTGTAGGAAAGTGAACTTTTCGCCGAAAGTTCGCGACCTTGCCACAATCCCATCGCCCATTTAGGCATGATTTGCGCTTTGCCGGTCACGGTACGGTAGCCGCTGACAATTTTGTCCATCGTTTCGCCGTACACAAAATAATAAGCCAAACTGCCTTCTGTGGATTGGAAAGCGAGTTTATTGAGTTGTGAAGTTCGTTGAACGGCCTCTCTCGGATTCACAAATGTCGTTTTCGAGAGATTATCCCAAAGAATACCGTAATTTTTGTTGCAAACAATAAATGGTAGCGTGCCAAAATACAGGTTGTCATCGGGCGATTCAAACACCTGACGCACAGCCTTTTCAAACGATTTTCCGCCGTCTTTTTGTTCGGCTAAAAGGAGTCGGCGATCTTTGTCCATAAAAGAAACTTCGCCGGTGGAGAAGAGTATTTTAACAATCAGGGAGGATGTTTTGAGGATGACATCGTTATCGGAATACGAATACGACCAGCCCGATTCCATCCCTTTAGAGAATGTAGCCAATGTGTTTTCGTTTGTCGCAATCTCATCGGTCGGGGAGGCAGAAACTCGAATCACATTGTCGCTAACTACTTGCAATTGAATGGTTTTAGCACCACCCGGCTGTGGTTTTTTGATGTGAATTGTTAAGCCGTCAGCATCCTTGACGACCACCTTAGTATCACAAGCGACCAACAGAAAGCACACAAATGCCAACAAACCATATCTATAAAACGAGCCTTTCATTCTTTCTAATTAAACCGGCACACTAAGTTTTAATTCTTAATTTTTTAATTCTCTGGCAAGATGTGCCATTTTGATGGCGGTGATAGCGGCTTCTACGCCTTTGTTTCCTGCACAAAGCGCGTTTGAATACCAACAATGGGCGTTGGCTCTGAACGGCGACAGCTTGGGACACATCGGTTTCTTGGAAATTATTGACGAATATGGCAGCACCGTTGCCGGCAATTTGGCCAAAGCATACGCCGGTATTTGTCAAGCTCATTTGGGCGATTATGCCGCTGCTTTGGACAATTTGAAGAGCTATAGCGGAAAAGACAAACTCTTTGCAGCTCAAGTGCTTGCAGCGATTGGCGATTGCTATGTTTCAACTGAAAAAATGGAAGAAGGCGTCAGGTATTTTCAGCAAGCAGCCGACAAAGCAAACAACAAAGCTTTGACTCCGGTGTTTTTGAACAAAGCAGCAGACGTGTACGCTAATTTGGGTGACAACGAAAAAGCTTTGAAAATCTACACGAAAATTAAAGCTAAATACCCTGAATTTGCTGCCCAAAATGCACTCGAAAAATACATCGAACGCACTAAATTGAAAGTTGAAAATTGAAAGTTGAAAATTACGATTATGATTTGACAACCGTGCCCGATGCTTCGGCGATGCGGTTCGTGATTGTTGTGTCGGAATGGAACGGTGCAATCACCGCTAAACTCAAAGACGGGGCTTGGGATACCTTAATTCAATGTGGCGCGAAAGCCGACCACATTACCGTGATCTACGTGCCGGGCAGTTTTGAACTGATTTTTGCCGCCAAACGTGCTGCCGAATGTTTACATCCCGATGCTGTGATTGGGTTGGGTTGCGTGATTCGTGGCGAAACGCCACATTTTGAATACGTCTGTTCGGGCGTGACACAAGGTTTTGCAACACTCAACGCAAAGGGCGATGTCCCTTACATTTTCGGGTTGTTGACCGACAATAATGAACAGCAATCCATCGACCGCGCCGGGGGAAAATTAGGAAATAAAGGCGTAGATCACGGTAATGTGGTCGGCTTTCGCGCCACATTGAATTAAGGTATCCCAAGCCCCGTCTTTGAGTTTAGCGGTGATTGCACCGTTCCATTCCG
>BNTP01000295.1 GCA_025996695.1 Bacteroidia bacterium
ATTATAATTATAATTATAATTATAATTATAATTATAATTATAATTATAATTATAATTATAATTATAATTATAATTATAATTATAATTATAATTATAATTATAATTATAATTATAATTATAATTATCATTATAATTATAATTATAATTATAATTATAATTATAATTATAATTATAATTATAATTATAATTATAATTATAATTATAATTATAATTATTATTATAACATCTAAACTCACAGACAATAGATCACCTCTTAACACTTCTTTTACAAGTTCTAGAACTGTTCAAACGGATTTAAAAATAATTAATAAAAAAGTTGTTAAAATTTTGTATGCAATATTATTGTTTTGTCGTTGCTTTTGTGTAGTTGTGGTAAAAAACAAGCATTGTTAAACACCGCAATTACTGAAAAAAGCGAAGTTGTATCAGAATTAAAATCAGAGTTGGCGAAAATCCAAAAAGAGTTGAAAGAAAAAAAGGAAAAATTAATAGAAGTTCAAGAAGAGTTGGAAAAAGAAAATTGGCAAAACCTATGGGAATTATATGACAATCGAATGGGTTTTTTCTTATTGGGATTACTTACAGCGGACTTAATCGTTTTAGGTTGTATTTGTTGTACAATGTGCTCTTGTTGTTAGAGTAAAATTCCGTAAAAAATAAAAAGTAGTAAACGTTAGCAGGACATAGAATGCGAAGCATAAGAGGAGCGAAGCTCCGTGCTTGTCTTTCCTCTCTTAAA
Organism: Bacteroidia bacterium; assembly: GCA_025996695.1. Lineage (GTDB taxonomy): Bacteria > Bacteroidota > Bacteroidia > Bacteroidales > Azobacteroidaceae > Azobacteroides. Next base: position 740 of record BNTP01000295.1, read on the forward strand.
AGCCTGCCTTTAAAAAGCTCAAATCTAAAAGTAAAAATAGTCATATTAAACATTGTCTAACATTCTGTCTTTGAAAAAAAGCTATGATAAAATATTAATTAGTTTAAGGATATTAGGTGGAATATAAAAAAGAAACCGACTATTATGAAAACGATATGCGTCATACTGCTGACGCACCAAAACTTGAAAAGAGATTGAGAAAATCTCTTAATGTTTTTGGTTTGGTATTGTTGCTTCTTGCTGTGTATTTATTTGGCTCTTTTTTATTGTGTTCTTGTTATCGTCGTGGTGTAGTTGGTGGTGTAGTTGCTGATAATAATGCTGTTTTGCCTGATGCTGTTACTGGATTGAAATCGGATAAAAAATTGATTAACGGAGCTGGATTATCGCTTAGTGAGCATTCTGTTGTCGCCGAGCCGTTTCGTTTTGGTGTGATTGTGCCTGTTATTGTTGATGTTATCGCTGTTGCTGTTTTGGTCAGGTTGGTGTTTCACAATGTTCAGCATTTGGCTATGCCTAATGCGCCTGTTGCCAATAATGATGGTTGATTTTAATGATTAATATTATGTTTAAAAAATATTTGTTTAATAGGTAAGGATAAATCAAAACGAGGGATATTCTTATGAAAAAAACTATAATAAAGATAATAAAGATAAAGATAAACCCATAGGAAATGCATTTCCTATTAACAATCCGTTTAGAAGTTCTAGAACTGTTCAAAAAGCTTTAAAAATAATTAATAAAAAAGTTGCTAAAAAAAAGATTAAATGCTAATATGATTGTAATGAAAATATTCGCTGTGATTTTAATGTTGTTTGTGTTCTTGTCTGGCTGTCAGAGTAAGGTTATAACAGGCATTTTTAAAAATAAAGATGATGTTTCAACTTCTAATAATTCAGCTTCAGAGCCTGCTCCGACGCCTACTCCGACGCCTACTCCGACGCCTACTCCGACGCCTACTCCTACTCCTACGCCTACGAATGCTAAGTGGTTCTTGTAGTCGTAGTTGTTCTTGTAGTTGTCGTACTTGTAATCGGTATAGTTGGGTTATTTGGCTTCGTAGTTCAGATAACATCACATCCAGCACGGTCATATCCGCGCCTAACGCGGCGAACAAGTCGACTGCGTCTGGTACAAATAGTTCTTCTATTTCGTGCTGTTGCTGTTGGTATTGTTGTAAAGCTTGTTCTTGTCGTAGTTGTAAGACTTCTGGTCGTACGGGTAGTAGTGGTCGTACGGGTAGTAGCGGTTGTGCGGGTGGTTGTTGTTGTGATGGCGGTTGTGCGGGTGGTTGTTGTTGTGATGGCGGTTGTGCGGGTGGTTGTTGTTGTGATGGCGGTTGGGCGGGTGG
>BNTP01000296.1 GCA_025996695.1 Bacteroidia bacterium
GATATAACCGTATTTCGCTGCATTGTAAGGATTTGCGAATGCTTTGTTGTATTCAGCTTCGCGCTCTGCCAACACTTTTTTCGGGTCATCCGATTCCTTGGCTTCTTTTGCGTAAAGCACTTCTACAGCACCGGCACCGCCCATTACAGCGATTTCAGCACTTGGCCAAGCATAGTTCATATCGCCACGCAACTGCTTGCAGCTCATCACGATATGCGCTCCACCATAAGATTTACGCAATGTAACCGTCACTTTTGGCACCGTTGCTTCGCCGTAAGCGTAGAGCAATTTGGCACCGTGCGTAATCACACCGCCGTATTCCTGACCTGTTCCCGGAAGGAATCCCGGCACGTCAACCAGCGTCACTATCGGAATATTGAACGCATCGCAGAAACGCACAAAACGGGCAGCCTTGCGGGATGCGTTGATGTCCAGCACGCCTGCGAGGGCTTTGGGTTGATTAGCCACCAAGCCTACCGAACGGCCATTGAAACGTGCAAAACCAACAATGATATTTTTTGCGTAGTCGGCATGAATTTCCAAAAATTCACCATTATCAACGATAGCTCCAATCACTTCATACATATCATACGCCTTGTTGGCGCTATCCGGAATAATTTCGTTCAATGAATCTTCCAAACGGTCGATTGGGTCATTTGTTGGTTTGAAAGGAGCTTCTTCCATATTATTTTGTGGCACGAAACTCAGCAAACGGCGAACCAAACCAATGGCTTCTTCTTCGTTTGGCACAGAGAAATGTGCCACGCCGGAACGTTGTGCGTGCACATCGGCACCACCTAATTGCTCTTGTGTTACCACCTCGTGGGTCACAGTTTCCACCACTTTCGGTCCTGTGAGGAACATATAACTTGCGCCTTGCACCATGATTGTGAAGTCGGTAAGCGCCGGCGAATACACCGCACCACCGGCACAAGGGCCTAAAATCGTAGAAATCTGTGGCACAACGCCCGAAGCAAGAATGTTACGTTGGAAAATTTCCGCATAACCTGCTAATGCATTGACACCTTCTTGAATGCGCGCGCCGCCGGAGTCGTTTAATCCGATGACCGGCGCACCCATTTGCATTGCCAAGTCCATGACTTTACAGATTTTAAGCGCCATCGTTTCGGACAGCGACCCACCAATCACGGTAAAATCCTGTGCGAAAACATAGGTCAAACGACCATTGATGGTGCCATAACCGGTTACTACGCCATCGCCAAGGAACTGTTTCTTTTCCATGCCGAAATTGTGACTGCGGTGTTGCACAAACATGTCCAATTCTTCAAAACTGCCTTCGTCAAGCAGCATTGCGATACGTTCACGGGCGGTATATTTGCCTTGTGCGTGCTGTTTTTCGATGGCTTTTTCGCCACCGCCGAGACGGGCTTTCGTCCGCAACTCGATCAATTCTTCTACTCTATCTGATTGTGTGCTCATAATTTATAAAATTAAAAATTAAAAATTAAAAATTAAGAATTAAGAATTAAACAGGCTATTACGTCTAACGTAATTTTTAATTTTTAATTCTTAATTTTTAATTCAATTACATAGTTCTGTTAAAACTCCGCCTGTTGATTTCGGGTGAAGGAAAGCAATTTTTAATCCTTCTGCGCCACCCCGAGGGGCTTTGTCGATGAGACGCACGCCTTTCGCTTCCACGTCGGCGAGGGCTTGTGCCACGTCTGACGTTGCAAAAGCGATGTGATGCACGCCTTCGCCACGATTTTCAATAAATTTGGCGATAGTTGACTCTTCTGAGGTCGGCTCCAGCAATTCAATTTTGGTCTGCCCAACCTTAAAAAAAGCTGTTTTTACTTTTTGATCTGCCACTTCCTCAATGTTGTAGCATTTCAATCCCAACACGTTTTCGTAGTAGGGAAGACTGTCGGCAATGCTTCTGACCGCGATTCCGATGTGTTCAATGTGCGAAATATCCATAAGTACTTTATTAATAAGATTTTTAAGGCGCAAAGATACAAAATAATTATGAATTATGAATTAAAAATCACATTTTTTTATTTTTTTTATTTTCACCCTATATTAAGGTAAAAGGTAAAAGG
>BNTP01000297.1 GCA_025996695.1 Bacteroidia bacterium
CTGCTTGATAATCGACGATTTATCTTGCGGCAAAAGCGATCCATAGACCGTTTGAATCCCAACTTGTGAAGCGATGTGATTAGCTGCCTGAACACTGTCGCCGGTCAGCATAATCGGCTCAATACCTAACTTTTGCAATTCTTGGACCGCGGAGGCACTGTCGGGCTTCACTTCGTCCGTCAGCGCAATCACACCTTTCACTTCGTGATTGCAACTCACTATCACACAGGTTTTTCCTTGATTAGCAAATTTATCTATGAGGGCGCGAGCTTCCTCCCAGCCCTCTCCAAAGAAGTGGTCACGGCTCCCCTCTTCTGAAAGAAGAGGTTGGGGCCAGGGCTGCATCATTTCGAGATTGCCTACCACCACAGGTGCGTTGCACGTGATGCACTGCGCTTTGGCTCCTTTTCCGACTACGCTTTCAAATTTTTCTGCCTGATGTGGTTCAAAGCCTTCTTTTTTGGAATAATCGACAATCGCTTGAGCCATTGGATGTTCTGAAAATAATTCTGTGCCTGCGCTGCATGCCAGCAGCTCGTTGATGTCGGCACCGTTCAGCGGCACCACGTCCGACACAATCGGTTTGCCGCAGGTAATAGTGCGCGTTTTATCCAATGCGACCGCCTTCACGGTGGCGAAGGCTTCCAAATATTTGCCCCCTTTAATCAAAATGCCTTTTTCGGACGCATTGCCCAAGGCGGCATAAATAGCGACCGGCGTTGAAATGACCAGAGCGCACGGGCAAGCGATAACTAACAGCGACACAGCTTGTTCCAACCATTTATTGAAATCTTGTCCCAGCAGAAAAACGGGAACGGTGAACACCAAAACCGCCAGCACAATAATAATAGGTGTATAAATTTGTGCAAATTTTTGAATAAATCGTTGCGATTCCGACCGGTTTTGCTGTGCCTGACAGGTAAGCTCCACGATTTGGGCAAATGTGGTGTCGCTTGCAGCTTTGGTGGTTTTGATTTCGATAAACCCTCCCTGATTGAGTGTGCCTGCGAAAACCGTGTCGCCAACCCACTTTTCTTTCGCAATCGGTTCACCGGTGATATTGGATTCGTCCACCGCGGTTTCGCCGGTTTCAACGACACCATCGAGCGGAATGAGATCGTGTGGCTTGACTCGAATAATGGTTCCGACAGCCACCTCTTCGACGGGGATTTCGCGACCTAACTCTTTGACACAGGCTTTTTTAGGCGATTTACTGACCAAGCCGTCGAGTGCGGATTTACTCTTGTCCAAGCCGCGATCTTCCAATTTTTCGCCCAAGATATACAAAGCAATCACGACCAACGTTTCCGTGTATTCGCCCAAGTAAAAGGCAGCACACACCGCAATCAACATCAGCAGATTAATGCTATCAAATTCCAGCTTAAACAAGGCTTTAAGACCCTCCCAAAGGACTTCGTGGCCGATAAACAAAATCAACACGGCATAGATATAAGGTGCAAAAGGCATTGGCAATTCGATGCCTGCGATGGATAAAATTTCCAAGCCGATGGCTCCAATGACGTAAATTATTGACCGTTTCATATTTTCCAAATTTTATTTAGTGCTGCAAAGATAGCTCATTCTTTTTGTATTCACAATCCCCACATTTAGGGATATTTTTATACCTCTACCCTATAATTAGGGAAGGTCGATTTTTTTTATTTTTTACCCAAAGTTTGTATTTTTCTAAAAAAGTTTGTACTTTTATCAGCAAAACAAGAGTAAGACAGATGGAAGGTAATAAAAAAATATCGTTCATAACTTTCTCATTATCAGTAACTTACGTGGTAGTTGGGGAGGGGGAGGGGAGATTTCCTCGCACGAACCGCCCTGCGTCCGCGCGCTTCCGGCGTTAAACAACATTTTCACAAACATACAAGCAAGCCGTAATGGGACAATAGAGTCCTGTTGCGGCTTTTTGCGTCCTGTTGCGTGGGGTGGCGTAAATCGCATCATTTGAAAAAAAATCAACCAACCATATCCATATTATAAAACTTATTTCGCTTGACAGATAAGGAGTCACAGAGGTTATCTTTTTGCCATTGCTTTATCTGTTTTA
>BNTP01000298.1 GCA_025996695.1 Bacteroidia bacterium
AAATAATCCCATATGTCCTCGTCTTTTGTACTGCATCTTACTACATTTTTATAGGTTGTTTATACACTGCAAAAATACGCATAATTATTTGATTGACAATGAATTAATTTTTAGAAATCCCCTATATATAATGACAGCCTTTTTCGCTGCAAATCAAAATGGCAAAATCATCCTCATCGTCTTCCAACTCTGTTAAAACAGTGTTAAAATCCGAACTGTCCGGCGCGATTTCGTCCAACAATTTTTCAAAGGCTATCACTTCCGGCCATTCCTCCGGAGCTAACTCATCCGCCGAGTCTGAATTAGGCTCAACAGCTTCTTCAACCTCAACTACAGGCTCTATAAGCCCTAATTCGACCATAATTTCGTAATTTACTTCCTCTATGGTCTGTTTGATTTCTTTGACAAAATTCTTTTTCATAACATACAATTATTACGTTTTTTTCTATTGACTATATATCCTGTAAATTTTCAAAATATAAGAATTTCAGGTTAAAAATCCATAATCGTTTGTTAAAAATTCGTAAGTAGTCGAGCGTTCTTTTGCCGTTCCTCACATTCAAAACTTGCCAGATAATGCTCCGTTGTTTTCAGGTCGTTGTGTCCCAAACTCTCACTAATGAAAGCAATGTTTGCACCGCTTCGTTTCAGGACGGTGGCGAAGCTATGCCGAGCCGTATAGGTCGAGATAGATGTTTCACCGATGCCCAACGCCTTACAAATCATTTTCATGCGTTTGTTGACGCGCTTCGTTATGTCCTGAGTGAGTGCTTTGCGCTGTATAGGTGTTTCTTTGCCTGTCAAAAACGGAAATATGTAATTATCTTTATCGTAGGGATTGCCCCAACGTTCGATAATATCGGTCATTTCTGGCGTGATAGCCACTTTAATTTCTTTACGCCTTTTGGCAGTCCGTTCCGTTTTTTGTCGAATGAAACAAATTTCGTTGTCAATGATATTGGAATATTTGAGTTTCAACAAATCGCATACATTAATGCCGTTACACAGATAGATGAATATCCATAAATCCCTGTACTTTTGAGTGGTTTCCAAACCGCCTTCAAAGCGAAATATATCACCTATTTGATTGATATTCAACGCCTTTTTACGAGCCTCCCCTGTCTTAATCTCATACTTGCCTTTGCCAAATGGGTATTGGCTTTCTTTGATAACACCCGCTCTTATAGCCTCATTGACCACTGTTCGGATGTTGCGCATGTGCATGCCTATACTCGTGTAATTCATCGTTTTAAGCCAATGTGACTCACATTTTTTCAGCCACAGTTCACTCACCATATCAAAATCAATATGCTCACCTGCAAAATCCGTGATGAGCCGCAAAGTGCCTTGATACATACACATGGAATTGATACGCTCCTCGCTTTCCAAAATCTTTATTTTCGCCTTAATAGCGTTGTTAAGCGTGTCCCCAATCGATTTTTTCATCCGAAGTTTCAAGACAGCAATAGAAAAATCGCCCTTTTCGGCAAGTTGCTCCACATTGTCCCTTACGAGGTAAAAAATGTTTTCGATGTCCTCGCGTAGTTCCTTGTACGACCGTGATTTGAGTTCCGGAAGTTTCTCCCACTCCTCTTTAGAGAGGTTTTTCCCTGTCTGGAAATACTCTCTCACACGCTTGTAATTGACCCTAATTCTAACCGGATATGTGCCTTTTGAATTTTTTCGGCGGGTATCAAGCATGGCACAAACCGTGATACCGTCTTTTGAATATGACCACATAATACATGTTTTTTTGTATGTATTATATCCTGCAATCTTTGAAAATATAGACTTCAATAGTCGTTTGAGAGCCTTTTTTTCAATAGAGTGTTGAGACAAAATACACACTTATGAGTAATATTCATTAGTTACCAATAAGGAGCAAAAATATAATTTGAGACGAATCTCAAAGACTTTTTAAAGCCTATTCTCAAAGATTTTTGATAAAATTTTGGTCAAAACAGGTGGTGGTATAAAATTTTTATATACCTTTGTGGCGTGATTTTGAGGTGAGCATATTGATTTTGATATGGTGAGTGAACTGTGGCTGAAAAAA
>BNTP01000299.1 GCA_025996695.1 Bacteroidia bacterium
GAGGAAACCGTTCACGAACGCATGGCTCCCTTTGTGGACGTGCCGGTGATTTTTGCCTCGGCACTGACCAAACAGCGCATTTTCAAAATTCTCGAAACGGCACAGGAAGTGTACGACATTCGCAAAATGGACAAACTCAACTCGCGTGACGGCGAATTTTCTCCGATGCTTCTTGGCAAAGACCAATTGTATTTTAATTCTTCGCGCAAAGAGGCCACCGGCGATGCAAAAAGTCCCATCACGGGTGTGAAAAACAACGATTTTTTCATTCTCAAACAGGACGAACGCGGTAATTGGCTCAAACCTGACAGTCTTGTTGGCGGTCTGAACACCGAGTTTGACGAAGGCACCGCTTCATTTGCCATTGATGGCAGCCAAATGTATTACACGTTTTGTCCGGAAGGCGAACGGTGTATTTTGTAGGCGTCTTTTTCCAATCTTGTGCTAATTCACAGCCTGTGATGCCGTTTTTTGCCAAAACTAAAAGACTGTCTGCCGGATGCGTGTCTAAAAAAGCAGTGTAGCGTGTAATAGCCTCAGCGTATTTTCCTTGCTTCTGAAGCGTTTGCGCCTGCTTAAAAATCGCGGTGCTATCGGTGTATTTATAGCGAATGGCATTGGCATAGGCACTTAACGCACGGCTGTGATTATTGATTTTTTGAAACATATCGCCTTGATGATAGGCGATACTTCCTCGCAGGTAAGTGTCTTTGCTAGAAGTCTTTACATACACTTTTCTGTATATTTGCGCCGCGTCGTAATATTCGCCAAGAGCTTCACGCTCAAGCGCATCACTCAACTTCGCTGTTTTGCAAGAAACCAACGATAAGGTGATGACGGTGAACACCAATATAGAACAATAGCGATACATGATATTAAATAACGGATTTTTTTGTAAATTGTTGTGTCTGTTAAAAAAAATCTTCACATAATCCATAATTATTTCGTACCTTTGTCCGATGAAAAGCTATTATGCTTTTCTTTATACACTGATTATGAGCAATATTGTAGCAATAGTAGGGCGTCCAAACGTGGGCAAATCGACCCTTTTTAATCGTTTGACCCAATCGCGTCAAGCCATCGTGGACGAAACAGCCGGCACCACACGCGACCGTCAGTACGGCAAAGCAGAGTGGGTAGGTCACGAGTTTTCGATCGTTGACACCGGCGGCTGGGTGATGAATTCGGGGGACGTGTTTGAAGAGGAAATCAACAAACAAGTGGTGGTGGCGGTCGAAGAGGCGGATGTGATTTTGTTTATGGTTGATGTGCTGACCGGCGTTACCGATCTCGACCAACAAGTAGCCCGGCTGTTGCGGCAAGGCAAAAAACCGGTCGTGCTGGTATCCAACAAAGCCGATAATTTTGATTTACACGCGCAGTCGGCCGAATTTTACGCACTCGGATTGGGCGATCCTTATACCATTTCTGCCGTCAATGGCTCCGGGACAGGCGATTTGTTGGATGTTTTAATCACAAAATTCACCAAATCCACCGAAGAAGAATTGGAAGATGACGTGCCAAAAATCGCGATTGTCGGACGTCCCAATGCCGGTAAGTCGTCGATGATCAACGCTTTCATCGGCGAAGACCGTACTATCGTGACGGACATAGCAGGCACTACACGCGACTCAATTCACACTCTTTTTGACAAATTCGGTCTGAAATTTTATTTGGTCGACACCGCAGGTATTCGCAAAAAAGGCAAAGTGAACGAAGATTTGGAATATTATTCCAATATTCGGGCCATTCGTGCGATTGAAAGTGCCGACGTATGTGTGTTGATGATTGATGCCACACGCGGCATCGAAGCGCAAGATATGAATATTTTTTCGTTGGTTCAGAAAAATAAAAAAGGCTTGGTTGTGGTGGTCAATAAATGGGATTTGGTCGAAAATAAAGATAATAACTCCCTGAAAACGTTTGAGGAAACCGTTCACGAACGCATGGCTCCCTTTGTGGACGTGCCGGTGATTTTTGCCTCGGCACTGACCAAACAGCGCATTTTCAAAATTCTCGAAACGGCACAGGAAGTGTACGACATTCGCAAAA
>BNTP01000300.1 GCA_025996695.1 Bacteroidia bacterium
ACACCGTGCCGGGATGGAACGGCGTTGATCAACCAGAGGACTTCATGGTGACTAAAAGTGTAGATTTGACTTATACGAGCAGTCCTACGGTGTAATTGAATTTCAAGCATGCCCTGTCACGGATTGTGTTCAAGGCTCAAAATCAGAACAAAAACAAGACGTATGTGATTAAAGAATTGGCTTTGAGTAATCTGAAATCGAAGGGAACGCTCAACATGCTGGATTCGATACCGAATGGTGCAGATCCATTTCTGCATGCTCCGGGTGCATACGACGTTGCTTGGAAAGCACAACACGATTCGATTACATACAAAGTGGATCTTGGGAGCACAAATGTGCTTGTGCCTTACGGCACCGGCACTGCGAAAGACGATTACACCGCGATTACCAATGCGAGTAACGGTTTGATGGTGCTGCCACAGGAAACCGTGTTGGGCGCCTTCACCGGCAGCACGCCGGAATATGGCACGGTCGCCGAAATAGACGCCTCTAAGTTGGGAGCTTCCTATTTGTACGCCACCGTTGCCGAAGTGGATTATCTCACCAACGACACGGTGAACAGGCGTCAAGTTGTATTTCGTCTGCATGACCCGGCGAATAAAGCTCTAGGCATCGTGTTTGAAGCGGGCAGGCAATACACGTTTTTGCTGACGCTGGGCTTGGACGGTGAAGAGATTGTGTTCTCTATTCCGACGGTGAAGGCGTTTGACGAGAGTGCTGTGGTGGACGCGCCGCCGCTACCTTGGAAGTGCGGCAAACCAATTAAAGGTTATACGACTGCGAATTATAGTAATACACCGATAAAAGATCTTTGCTGGACAATGACAAATATTGCCGAAGGCACTCCAGCATTTTCAACCTTTGACGGCGGGGCACAATCCGGTCGCGGCTGGTATTACTATCCGTCGGAAGCCGAATCGGCATGTCAACAACTTGGGCCCGATTGGTATGTGCCAACTACGAGTCAATGGCAAGATTTGGCAAATGAATATAGTGGTTTGACTGCTGGTGTTGGTACGACAGGGTTGACTGCTGCCCTCCAGGCTGTCTGGAATTCCGGTGACGCACTCGCCGGGTATTATGATGGTGGCTGGATAAATTGGGGTATTGCTGTCGCGTGGGTTTCGCGCGGGACATGGGATTATGCTTCTACAATAACTACTTCGCCGGGTGTAATGGATGTGAACTCATGGGGCATCTCGCAAGTGGCGTCAGCAAGATGCGTGCGAACGATCTAGGGTTGCGGTCTTGAACTGCGATTCGTGTGATTTTGTGAAAGGCTATGATTTTTAGAGAATCATAGCCTTCACTTTCCTAATATTGGACAATTTTTCTATTCAATCATTATACGTTGGCAAATCGGAATAGTCTTTGCTGTAACGCAAATGTTGTTCGTCATAACCTTCCGTATAAGATACTTTTACATCGGTGATTTTGCCGTCTTTATCTTTAACCGCTTGATACACAGGGTTGACAAAGCCTTTGTATGGGGCAATATTCAATTTTTTGTAACGAGCCTTGACTTCTTTGTGCAAAGTCGGCTCCACTTGGGAAGAAGCCCGCGCCGACTTGTTTGCGCTCTATTACATTGCTGACCCGAAGGTGGTTGAATTGGGATTGTTACCTGATAAGGATGCCTACAAAGCCGAATATTACAGATTTATGATGAACGGTTTGATGACTCAATTGTCACGCATCGAAGAAGGTAAAAGCATTGAGGAAGCTCACATGCGCAACCGTTCGATGATTGCACATTGGACATTAGAACATGGCAAAGCCAATAATGTGGTTGAATTAGTGCTGGAAAATGGCAAAACGGTGGTTGTCGTTCATGATTATGCAAAATTGCGTGATTTGTTCGGTCAACTTTTGGCAGAAGTGCAGCGCGTGAAATCAACCGGCGACTTCAAAACGGCTCAAAACTTGGTAGAAACCTACGGCGTGAAAGTGGATCCGACTTTGCACAAAGAAGTCAAGGCTCGTTACAAAAAATTGAATATTGCCCCATACAAAGGCTTTGTCAACCCTGTGTATCAAGCGGTTAAAGATAAA
>BNTP01000301.1 GCA_025996695.1 Bacteroidia bacterium
CCGGGTCCGCCGGTAGTTTGGCTTCGGCGGGGACGATCACCGTGAGCGGGACGGCGACTGCGACCACGGGGGGGATCACCACAACCTCCGCGCCAACTTACACTAGCGGGGGGAATGTAGTCGTTGTAGCGAACGTGCCACAAGCCACGAATACGACCGCCGGGGCTATGCCTGCCTCCTTTTACAAATACATGGCCGCGAACGTCGATAGGACTATCGAAATTACTGATGCGTTATGCCAAATGCGGTTCGGGGCAGATGTTAAAAAACTCCTGCCAAGATATTGCATTCTGAACTCCAGCGTCCCTCTAGCGAGCGATCCCTCGGAATATTATTGTCATCAACGGGGTATGAGGAGAATTTCTCGATCGGAGGCGACGTATGCCCGAAATCTGTGGGCGGCTATAGAACACTCCCCAATTTGGACGCTCGATGCAAACGTGAGATTAAATGCCACGACGACTAACGTGTCGGTGTATGAGTCGATGGGTGGCGGAGATTATCACACCGTGAAAAAAGATATTGTGAGCACCGCGTCCCTAGATAAAACACACAGAATGCAATGGGCGGCTGCAGCATACCATGACACAACCTTGCCCGATATATGGGCTCCCGAGGTAGACCTAACCCCACTAGCATACGGCGTGTGCATCGGCTCTATCTGAGGCGCATTCCACAGATGCCTGCTGGTTCGCGAACCCGTGAACAGGGACTTCGTGTCCAAAACCGATAGGGGTCTTCCGGCGAGAGCCTATCGAGAGGAGAAAAGGGTCGGGGCATGATGAAAAGCACTGATTCGCTATGAAGTGTGTCACACTTTCATTGGGAGTCGGTGCTTGTTTATGCGCGCCGCGCCTGACAATTAAGATACCGCGTGCACCCGACGTGGGGGCTAAATCTTTTTTTGAGGTGCTATATTTTGCAAACGGCGCCTTGTCCCGCAGGGACGACATGTGCATAACCGTAGGGGGCAATTGAAGGAAGGCTTGTTAGCATGGGGTGTCTCCGCTCCGCAAAGCGGTCTAGCGACCGCTTTGCTTCGGTCGACAAGACGACCCTCACGTGGGGGTCGGGAGAAAGGCAGCGGCGGCGGAGCCGCCGCTGCCTTTCTCCTCTATCGTAAAAGAGCGCCGCCGTCTTGTCGACCGCAGGGACGCAGGCCCGCAGCGGAGACACCCCATGCTAACAAGCCTTCCTTCAATTGCCCCCTACGGTTATGCACATGTCGTCCCTGCGGGACTGCGCTCAGGGTGAACTTGCAGAACTTGCAAAATATAACACCTCTCTAAAAAGATTTGGCCCCGTGGGTGGAAATTGCTGTGTATAAAAAAAAATTGTACCTTTGTTGCTTTAATTGATGATGCAATGAAACAAGATTTATTTAGAAAGAAAAGTATTTCGGCGATGATACACGAGTCGAGCAACTCCGACGGAGGCTTGAAACGGACGCTCACGGCTGCCAATTTGGTGACATTGGGCATTGGAGCTATTGTGGGGTAGATGGCACTTCCTCTCCCAGCACCCCCGTAGTGGGTTGAAGTTCTACCGGACTTGCCATTTGCTGGATAATGGTTACTTTTGTAGGCAAAATAGATTATTAAATTACTTTTTATGGCTAGTTATCGTCAAATCCTGTATCGTATTGTCTTTAGAACAAAGAATAGTCAACAGAGTATCTCTCCTGGCCACGCTCGCGTGTTGTATGCCTATATTATGGGCATTATCAAAAATAAAAACTGTACGCTCTTCCGATTCCATGGAATGCCCGACCACATCCATATATTGTCAGATTGTCATCCATCAAAGTAAAAGATGTCAAAATAAACTACTGTTATGTTAATCACTAAATGTCGGATATAATCGTTTTAATTTTATGCGGGCATCCTTAGCCGTGAATTGCCAATTGATTTTTGCATTTTTTTTATTTCTATGCATTTGCCACGCCAACACTTCTTCTTTCATTTCGTCCATTGTTGCAATATGTCTGTTCAAACATTGCGCATTTA
>BNTP01000302.1 GCA_025996695.1 Bacteroidia bacterium
CGACGGAAGCTCAGGTCTATAATACGGTGTTGAACACGAATCCGTCGGCATTAATCGCCCATATTGATTCGATTTATAATCGCAATATGTCACTTGGCGGCATCAAGACATTTACATCGGCTCCGGTTGTTCCTGCTAAAACAAATTCAGGTAACAGTTCGACGGCTTTGGCCACTGATGCCGCTGTCAATGCTGTGCGTGACTCGCTGTTGACAAAAGCGCAGGAATTAGGAGGAAACAAAACGTTTTCTAGTGATGTCACAGTCACCGGAACAACCAGACTGAACGGTGCAAGCACCCTTGCGGGCGCAACGACCGTGAGTGGCGCAGCCAGTTTCACCTCCGCCACAGCGACGCAGTTTACCACCTCGCCGACGGTGCCTGTGAAAAGCGCAGCGATAACTGTTGGCACCGGCACACAAGCCCTTGCCACAGAAGCACAGGTGTATAACTCAATAAGAACGCAAACGGACGCGTTCCGCGATTCCGTTCGCAACAAAGACATGGCGATAGGCGGGACTAAGACGTTCAGCGGTACATTGCAGTCGTCTGGTAATATGACTGTTAGTGGCAATGCCACTTTCTCCGGAAACGCCACGTTCACCACTGCGCCGACGATACCTGCTAAAACGTCAGCGGTGACGGCTATTAACGCAACCACCCAGCAAGCACCGGCGACGGAAGCGCAGGTCTATGCGACCGCCGATGTGGCCTCAAGCACCTTGCGTGCTTTCCGTGATTCGACGTTGACAAAAAATCAGACGCTGAATGGCGTGAAAACCTTCGTGTCAATGCCTCAATTGCCAACGCAAACACGGTATCACGTGCTTGCCGCTCCCTCTACGGCGAATGGCGTACCAACATTCCGTGCGCTGGTCGCAGCAGATGTCCCTACTTTGAATCAGAACACGACGGGTAGTGCCGCCAGGGCTACGAAGTTGGGAGCCGGAACCGACAGCACGAAATTGGCGGGTATCGCGCCGGGTGCCACGGAAAATTATCTTGCAACGGCCCCACCGCTAATCGCCGGCACGGCTGCCGTAGGCCTTGCGTCTACGGGTTATGCTGCGGGTAATCATGTGCATCCGACGGAGGTAGAAAACAGCTTCGCCTCGCTCAGCACGACCAAGGCTCCTTCTATAAAGATAGTGCATGACTCTCTGGCCGTTAAGCTTAACCGAACAAGCCCTTTTGCTTTGACGGGCGATGTGCTTGTGACCTCTGCGAATCTTGGTACCGGGACGTTTGCCGCTACGCTGAAAAATTCGGGCGTGACAGCAGCGACGTATGGAACGAACTCGACCACAGCATTGACACCGCTATCGGGAGCAACGTTTTCAGTTTCCGGCTTCGCGGTGGATGCGAACGGACGCATCACTTCGGCTACGACGCATACGGTGAAAATGCCGGACAACGCGAATACCGCAACGAAACTGGCGACTGCCCGGACTATTTCTGCAAGCGGATTCACCGGAACGGCAACCGTAGCCGCTGTAAGCGGGTCGGGTGTTAACTTTGACGGCTCCACGAATATTAGTCTTTCCGGAAACGTTGCCGCCGCTACCGCAACGGTTGCTGGTGCTATGTCCGCCGCAGACAAAGTAAAATTGGATGCCCTGAGCAACTTCGCTCTGACCGGCGATGTGACCGGGTCTGCTGCTCTAAGCTCGGGGACTATGGCGACTACACTTAAAAACAGTGGCGTGACTGCGGGCTCTTATGGTCCCGCAAGCGGATCTACTAACCTGACATTTGGCGGCTCCTTCACCGCAGCGGGTATAACCGTGAATGCTAAGGGTGTTACTACACAGGCGCGTGAGGCAAATTACACTCTTCCAAACACTCTCGCGTCTACTAGTGTTCAGTTAATTTTGACAAGCCGTATATTTTTTGTACCTTTGCCGCCAAAAACGAGTTATGGTAAAGTATTGGATAAAATTGACAAAAGAAGAGGTTTTGGAACTTCAAAAAATCGTGAGCAAGGGGTCTCACAGTACACAAAC
>BNTP01000303.1 GCA_025996695.1 Bacteroidia bacterium
ATGGCAGTTGGCTGAATATGGCAGAGATAGAACTACATGTGCTAAATGCGCAATGTTTGAACAGACATATTGCAACAATGGACGAAATGCAAGAAGAAGTGTTGGCGTGGCAAATGCATAGAAATAACAAAAATGCAAAAATCAATTGGCAATTCACGGCTAAGGATGCTCGCATAAAACTAAAGCGTTTATATCCGACATTTAGTGATTAACATAACAATAGAATGTGGATTAGCTGGATTTTTCAAATTAGTCGGTTGATAGTGTTAAAAATTAGAAATTAGAAAACATGAGAAAAAAAGCAATGTTTTTTAGCCTGCTCGGGCTGGTAGCTTTGAGCAGCAGTTGCGCAACCGATTTGTATCAAAACAATCCGGTGCAGAGTAGTGGGAGGGAGATTTCCTTCAAGACGTTCGCTGACAAACAGCTCCGCGCAAGTGTGACCACCGGAGGTTCGATGACTTCGGTCACTACCTCGGCATGAAGCCATCCTGCCGCAAGTGCTTATGACGGTTATGTGCTGAACGGCGTGACCGTGACACGCGGCGAAGAGGATGGTGCAGGTAAAAACAATTGGGACTATTTCCCGAAAGCCAGCTGGCCGGCAAGAGATTCCGTGGATTTCTTCGCTTACTCGCCAGCATCCAGTGTGAATGTCACGGTTGGTTTGAAAAAGGATGTGTCCACAGTCCCGACGCCTCCTGCCGCCGGTCCCGAGATTGAATACACCGTGCCCGGATGGATCGGCGATGTGGATCACGGGGTTGACCAACAAGAGGATTTTATGGTTACAAAAAGTGTGGATTTGACTTTTGCAAGCAGTCCAACCGTGCAATTGAATTTCAAGCACGCCCTGTCGCGGATTGTTTTTAAGGCACAAAATCAGAACAAAAACAAGACGTATGTGATTAAAGAATTGGCGTTGAGTAATTTGAAATCGAAAGGAACGCTCAACATGCTGGATTCGGTACCGAATGGTGCAGATCCATTTCTGCATACTCCGGGAGCATACGACGTTGCTTGGAAAGCACAACACGATTCGGTTACATATAAAGTGGATCTTGGGAGCACGAATGTGCTTGTGCCTTACGGCACCGGCACTGCGAGCGACGATTACACCGCGATTACCAATGCGAGTAACGGTTTGATGGTGCTGCCGCAGGAAACTGTGTTGGGAGCCTTCACCGGCAGCACTCCGGAATATGGCACGGTCGCCGAAATAGACGCCTCTAAGTTGGGTGCTTCCTATTTGTACGCCACCATTGCCGAAGTGGATTACCTCACCAACGACACGGTGAACAGGCGTCAGGTAGTTTTCCGTCTGCACGACCCAGCAAACAAAGCGCAAGGCATCGTGTTTGAAGCCGGTCGGCAATATACATTTTTGTTGACATTGGGCTTGGACGGCGAAGAGATTGTGTTCTCTATTCCGACGGTGAGGGAGTTTAACACGGATGCGGTAGTATATGCACCGCAATTACCTTGGAAATGCGGAGACCCGATATTAGGTTATACGACTGCGAATTACGGTAATCCCGGTTTAACTGATCTTTGCTGGACAACGCAAAACATTGCCGAAGGCACCGCGACGTATGATACCTACGGAGGGACTGCCACTCCAACCCCCACGAAAGGCGAGCGTGGTTACTATTACTCGTATGCTGAAGGGGACGCCGCGTGCAAAACTCTTGGTCCGGAATGGGCTGTGTCGACCACCGCTCAGTGGACTACTTTTGATGGGGCGTTCGATGTGCTAATGGGGAGCACTTATACTCCTGGCACGACCGCTAGTCTGCAGCATAACTGGACTGATCCATCATTCTTGGGTGGCTATTACAGCTCAAGTTCATTTGACTGGAACGGCTGGGATGAATATAGCTACTGGCGGTCGTCCACGAATGACAGATCTCATTGGTCTACTGAATGGATCAGTCCAGTTATGCTGCAGACTAGCGG
>BNTP01000304.1 GCA_025996695.1 Bacteroidia bacterium
CTCTTGTTGTAATCTTCCATATCTTTTCCTGTTAATTTATTAATTTCGGCTGCTCTAAACAGCATTTCAAACACTCTGCCCTGCACTTCCTTTGGCCGCGAATCCAACATCGACAAATTTTGCAAACAATACATCCACTTATCTGCGTTTGTTTTTAATTCAGCAAGCGATTTCTTAAACTTTGGCAAAATTACATACGTGAAATTCAACTTGTTTGAAAACCACTCTCCGTTGCCTTCTCTTGTCAAATAAATGCGCTCTATATATTTATCGCCGTCAAAATAATCAAAATCCAAAATTCCTACCAAATAAACGGCTTTTAACTCAAAATTCCAATCACCCTGTTTTGCCTGTTCCTGTATCGGAAACGTGGCGTAAAACAAACTCCGATCCACAAAATGCGGCTCTTTGCCTCTTTGCATTTCCACAATGAAAAACTCGCCTTTCTCGTTTTTGCAATAGATGTCAAACACAGCCTTTCTATCATCTTTCGTCCGCCCTAGCTTCTCGGGCGACAAGTAGCTAATATCTGTAATACACCCTTCGGTCTTTATGATTTCGTTTAAGAAATCAATCAACAACTCTTTGTTGTTTTCACTCGCAAATAATTTTTTGAACCCAAAATCCGTCAACGGATTCATGTAGGTCGCATTCAACCCTGTTTTCATATAAATAAATTAGAAATTTGGTGTATTCAATCGCTTTGATTAAATATCAAACAAAAATGATCATCAAACACAAATGATCTATGAGGTACAAAGGTAAGTGATTTTTTTGAAATAAAAAATTAAAATCGTTATTTAGATTTCGTATAAATAAGTCCAATTATCCGGGGCTACCGCATCAAAATTCTGTGATTTTGGGATCATCTGCTACGCCGGAAGGTGTAAAATTATATGACTATCCGCAATCATATTCATTTTTAATCACTTATCTCTTAACTTAATGACATTGGGAGCCCCCCGCCGCCGCAAGCACATATCGACCCTCCCCCTGTTTTAAGAACTTTAACATCTATCTGAGGCAATTCGACAAAAAATTAAGAAAAAATTTGGTGATAAAAAAAATTGTCGTACCTTTGCACAATATTATATAGCAGAAAGTGTTTGATAAGATAGCTTGGAGCAGTGTCTTGGGATATGAGATCTGCATCCAATAATATTAATAATTAAAATAGAAAAAAAATGAAGAAAATTAGTACTCTTTTTATGGTGCTGGCATTGAGCAGTAGTTCAGTGTTTGCACAGTCTAGATGGATGGTGATTAGCGGACCGGTGCGCATTGAAAGCACTGGTGCGTTAAGCTCTGAACTATCCGTGTTGGTGAATGAAGCCACCCTGGTTAACAACCTCGGTCGGTTGAAAGCCTCGTCCATCAAGTTGGATTCTTCGGCTGTAGCAACTAAGGCGGGTGCAAGAATTGTGAACGCCTCGACCGGTAAGATTCTTTCCGGCACCAAGTTGACAATTGCTGCGGCTGCTTCAAACGCAGCTTCCCAAAAGCAAAGTGCCGTATTGGAAAACTCGGGTAGGGTTGATTTGGCAGAGTTGAACATCTACTCTAATACCAAATACGATGCTTTGGTACATGCAAAACGCGGCGCAACAGCCGGAAATGTGAACAAAATCAATCTGTATAAAACACTGTTTGGATGGGATCATACTCCCGCAGGTGATTATATGGAAAATTTGTTTTTACCCTTTGAAGTAAAAACAAGTGACCTGAGGTATGCTGATGGCAGTTCTTTTACATTTGATGTTGATTTGTATGCTTTGGGTTATAATTCTCAAAAGCGTGCAGTAGATGGTGCTCCTTGGGAGTACTTAACTGGATCCGACGTCATGAAAGGTGGGTATACTCTTGTGGGAGATCCGGGCGTTACGGTCGTATTTCCATCATCGTCTTCCGCTACTGCTGCTACTTTAGGCAAGTTGTTGGCTTATGAC
>BNTP01000305.1 GCA_025996695.1 Bacteroidia bacterium
CTTTGATTAGATATTCATACGCCTGCCCCAGCATATCCGGCTCTACATTCGAGTTGGAAAGATTGTGTTGGGAATAATGTTCCATCAAACGGCAAAGCAACGCATCGGACAGTTTATCTTTGTTTGTCCACGGCGCATCGCCAAATATCCCCGACAAAATATGCGGATTGGCTTTCTCTATCTGTGAAAAAGCCCCTTTGATAGCACTTCCCACATTCTGTGTAATCTCCCTGACATCATTCCAATGAGCACCTTCCGGAATGATAAACCAATGAAATTCCACGCCTTTTGCATAAATTTCATCGCCATCGGATTCCTCCAAGGCTTCTTTGTATTCTTCATCATACACATCAGAAATGCGCTTAAAGAACAAAAGCGGAAAAATATAGACTTTGAAGTCCGCCGCATCAACGGGACCTTTCAATATCCATGCTGCCTTAGCAAGATATTGTTCAAGTTGCGAGAGACTTAGTTTTTCGTTGCTCATTATTATATGTTTCTATCTATTCAAAATCGAGGCAAAGTTAGGTAAAATTTTAGTCAAATTTAAAAACGCTCAATCGTCGGCCGACTGTTTTTTTTCATTGTTCTATCAGCGCAACCAAAGTTTCATTAAACCTATCCGTTGTGCCGCCTAATAATGCAAAAAATTCTTTATCTGCTGTTTCTACTGTGACTATGGCTTTTTTTATGATTTCTTTTCCTTTTTCCGTAATGTCAATTTTCTTCGCTCTTGTATCGGTTGAATGTTCCGTGCGCCGAATTAATCCTTTCTGCTGTAATGTCCTTAAAACAGTAGAAGTTGTCATGGGGTCAATCTTTGAATAGGACGACAAAACAATTTGTGTAACATCCTGCCCATGTAATGTCAACCAATGAAGACAGGTCAATAAAACATACTGAGAGTGGGTCAAGTCATATTGTTTTAATGAATCCCTAATCTTGCGCTGCCACAAAGAGGTAACTTGCCACAACAAAAAACCCGAACTGTCTTCCGCTTGTTCTACGCTGAATGTGTTGTCAATAGATTTCATTTTAAATAATTATTTTTTGCGCCGCCTTGATTTGCTCTATCATATCAGTAGGCAGGTCATCAACGATTTTCTGTGCCACGAGTTTGCGCCACAAAAAACCTAAAATTCCAACGACCGTCATCGTTGTTGTAACTTTTAGCCCTTCAGGCGTTTCTTCAAAAGTATGTTTGCCATACATTTTTGCCAAAGGGAAAGTGGTTAAATCTGTAAATTCTTGATTTTCGACAGTGTGATGAATTTTCATTTTTAGTTTCGGACCGCCTTTTGGCTGAAAATCATACACATTGCCTGCCTCAAATTTGCCTTCTAAGTGTGCAAATTCAACACTTTTGTCCCACGTAGCCCAACAATTTACGTCCGACCACAGTTTCCACAGTTGTTCTTTTGTAACCTCTCCGGTTACGATTGAATGACATTTTGTCCACATAATTATACATTTTTTTTAATAAATAAAATATTTGAGGCTGCAAAGGTAATAAAAAATAATATGCAAACATATAATAAGTGGAATTATTTTTTTTAGCACGCAGATAACGCAGATTTAAGGGATTTTCGCAGATTCTGCTAATTCTTTCAGTTTCAAATTCATTGCTTCAAAACCATTTTTGGTTTTTTTCGTTCCAAACGTCCACACCAAAACTCCTCGAAATTTTTCGCTTTGAATGAAAGTCGTTGTGCCGTTGCTGTTGTCAATCAGTTCAAAACAGTGTTCGCCACGGATTCCATTCCGGATATTTTCCAAAATCCGTCAACACAGCCCAAACCTTTTCAAGCGGTGCATTGATAGCTATTTCCGATTTAATTTCTTTTGCCATTGCTGTAAAATTGGGAAATAAGTTTTTACTTATAATTTCTTTATTTGCGCAACATATACATTTCGGCAAGTTCTCCTTCGATT
>BNTP01000306.1 GCA_025996695.1 Bacteroidia bacterium
CCCCAACCCCCTCCTCAAGAGGGGGAGGCTGTATTTCTGCAGGCTATAATCGCTCCGACGGCTATATCGCTAACAGCGATTATGAACAAACAAACGCCCTTTGGCAAAGTCATGTCAATGTGGAAAAATCCAAATTAGATTTGCAATTGGGCTACAATGCTAAAAGTTATGGCGCGAACACATTTTATTCCGCCAAATATCCCGATCAATACGACAACACCAGTGCTGTTTTTGCCGCTTTTGGGGGCGAAACAGGCGGCACACGACTCAAATGGAAACCGCAACTTTATTGGAATCGCCATTATGACACTTACCATTTGTATCGCCCCGGCGCCCCCTCGCGACCGGACAATTTCAAGCCTAACGAGCATCGGACGGATGTTTTCGGCGCAAATTTGAATGCGCAATACCTGTCGGCGGCGGGAATTACTAATATTGGCGGCGAATTGCGCGCCGAACAAATTTTTAGCAACTCGCTTGGTATTATTTTGGAGCATCCCAACGGCAAATATACCAAATTTGCTAATCGCACGAATGCCAGCTATTTCGTGGAGCACAATTACCTGCATGACAATTTCACTTTAAGTGCAGGATTATTAGCTAATTACAATGCTGCTTTTAAGGACGATTTTCATCTATTGCCCAATATCAATGTCGGTTATTGGCTCAACGACAATTGGAAGCTGTTTGCCGGCTGGAGTAATGCCGTGCGTATGCCGACGTTCACCGACCTGTATTATACAAGTCCTACGCATGAAGGTAATTCGGATGTGCAGCC
Source organism: Bacteroidia bacterium (assembly GCA_025996695.1). Lineage (GTDB taxonomy): Bacteria > Bacteroidota > Bacteroidia > Bacteroidales > Azobacteroidaceae > Azobacteroides. The sequence continues at coordinate 779 of BNTP01000306.1, forward strand.
CGAAAAATCGGAATCATTTGAATTAGGAATGAATTATAAATCATCATTCATAAAAGCTTCTATCAATGGATTTTACATGAAAGGGAAAGACCTCATCGACTGGGTAAAAGCACAATCGGCCGATCCCTGGCATTCTGCCAACCTCACTAACTTGGATAAATACGGTTTTGAAACAAATTTTTCTTTCTATTTGAAAGAAATAATACCACAATTAGGGACTTCTCGCTTGGATTTGGGTTATATGAACCTCAACCAAAGCAAACAATCCGGCGAATTGATTTCCAATTACGTCATGGATTATTTGCGCCACAAATTCACAGCCGGACTTTCGCACCCTATTTATAAAAGTCTAACCGCAGATTGGCAATTCCGTTGGCAAGAGCGCGAAGGAACTTACACCAAGACGTGGAAAGACAACCCTTCCGATAAGGATTGGAAAACGGTCGAAACGGCCTATCCCGCTTTTGGATTGTTGGATGTGAAGTTGAATTACAAGCTGAAAAAAGCGAATATCTATCTCACTGTCAATAATTTATTTGACAAACAGTATTATGATTTGGGCAATATTCCGCAACCTGGCACGTGGGTGATTGGTGGCGTAAGTCTTGGGCTGTAATTACAATCGTGAGAATTACTTATGTAGAACTGTGGCGTGCCGCGTCTCTACTGAACCCTACATACGGCGCACGCATCGCACAGGAGAGTAATTGTTGTTAAATGAATATCTACCGAACATCACGGGCGGCGTGTTCGCAGCAAATATTGAGAACGAATCCATATACGTCGGGTCGGAGTCGTTAGTTATAAGCTGTTGACCATCGGCCCATGCTTCGCCAAATGTATCGTCCCATAGCCACCCACCAAGCACCGACGCACTGTTCCATAGGGAACGTTGATCGTCCGCGGTCCCGTTGGTAAACCGGCCGGGGATCAAGGAGGCGAATTGGTCGACCAAAGCTTCCCATTGTTCTGGTAGCGGACACGACCATTCAGGTCCGATTGCTTTGTACGCAGCATCCGCGGCAGCCCGATCATAGTAATAGCCGCGTTCTCCCGGAAGGTGACCGGGATATGTATCATACGCATAGCCTGGTTCGGTT
>BNTP01000307.1 GCA_025996695.1 Bacteroidia bacterium
ACAGCAGGGATTGACACTAAGTTTTTCGGACAATTTGTGCCCGGAACCGATTCGTGGATAGGTTTTTCGGTCATGCAAGCCAAGCAATATATCAATGGCAAAAAAGTGGATATGCCCACCGACCAACTCTACAATATCACCCTCTATTACACCGATTTGATGCCCGGTTTTGACAAACTGCAAATGAATTTGCGGGCGATTTGGGCGCAAGGGCTGCCGTTTAGTGCCCCCGGACACGATTATGAATCGAATTTTCGCGCTCCGGCCTACCGTCGCGTTGATATAGGCTTAAGCTACCGTCTAACAAATAACATTTGGCTGGGCGTAGACGCTTTCAACCTCTTAGATATCAAAAACGTAAGCTCCTATTCATGGTTTACCGACGTGACAGGTGCGCAAAACGCCGTTCCGGACAAGCTCACCGGTCGCCAAATCAATTTCAAATTCGTTGCCGATTTTTAACTCGCAATGACGACTACATAAAATTAACTTAACAATATATGTTGCAAGTTCGAAAAATTGAATTGTTAGCACCTGCCAAAAATGTTGAAATTGGCAAAGAAGCCATTTTGCATGGGGCAGATGCGGTCTATATTGGTGTTGCGGGATTTAGTGCGCGGTCGGCGGCGGGCAATTCTCCGGAAGAAATTGCCGAATTGGTCGATTTTGCGCATATCTATCATGCAAAAGTCTACGTGGCGCTCAACACCTTGCTGCATGACGGGGAATTGACGGAAGTGGAACGACTGATTTGGGAACTTTACCGTGCCGGAGCCGATGCGCTCATCGTCCAAGATTTGCAAATTCTGAATCTGAATCTGCCGCCCATCGCCCTGCATGCCAGCACGCAAATGGACAATCGCACCGTTACGAAAGTGCAGTTTTTGCACGACAGCGGATTTTCACAAGTGGTGCTCGCACGCGAATTAAGTCTCGATGAAATCGGGGATATTTCAAAAAATACGTCTGTTCCGTTGGAAGTTTTTGTGCACGGCGCACTCTGTACTTCCTTTAGCGGGCGATGCAATATCAGTCAAGCGCTCGTCGGGCGTTCTGCCAATCGCGGGGAATGTGCGCAGTTTTGTCGCCTGCCCTACACGTTGCAAGATGCTGACGGACAAACGATTGCGTCGCGTGCTCATTTGCTTTCTCTCAAAGACCTAAATTTGTCGGAGCACCTCGAAGAATTATTGGATGCCGGCGTAAGTTCATTCAAAATCGAAGGACGATTGAAAGATATGTCTTACGTGAAAAACGTGACCGCCTATTACCGTCAAAAATTGGATGCAATTTTTGCACGGCGACCGGAATTTCAAGCGAGTTCATCGGGCGAAACCGTGCCTTTTTTCAAGCCGGACCCCAACAAAAGTTTCAATCGCGGGTGCACAAATTATTTCTTGCACGGACGAAAATCGCCTATTTCATCGAAAGATTCCCCTAAATCCATTGGTGAAAAAATCGGCACTGTCATAGACCTCGACCGCAATTTTTTTACCTATTCCGGCAAAACGCCCGTCCACAATGGCGACGGATTATGCTATTTTGATAATGATTTGGTAGGTTTCCGCGTCAATCGCGTGGATGGCAACAAAATATTCCTCGCAGAAATGCCGCGCTTGGAATCCGGCACGGTGTTGTATCGCAATTTCGACCACGAATTTGAAAAAATCCTGTCCAAAAAATCCGCCGAACGCAAAATCAACATTGAGCTTACATTAGCAGAAACGCCCTTCGGCTTCTCGCTCACCGCCTTCTCCACGGGAGGTTGGGGGGAGGCTACCATCGCCATCTCGTTTCCGAAAGAGCCGGCACAAAAAAATCAAAAGGAAAACATCCAAACCCAACTGTCCAAATGGGGCAATACGCCGTTTCAG
>BNTP01000308.1 GCA_025996695.1 Bacteroidia bacterium
CGAATTGGAAAATAAATACGGACGTGAACGCTGACGCAGCAATTCGATAATCTCTTTTTTGCCCGTCGTAAAGCCGCCAATAGCCCCTCCAAACGCCTTTCCAAGCGTTCCGGTTAGAATTTCGATCTGACCGCGCAAATTGAATTGCTCGGTGGTGCCTCGACCGGTTTTGCCAACCACGCCTGCCGAATGCGATTCGTCGACCATCACCATCGCGTCGTATTTTTTTGCCAGTTCGTAAATTTTATCCAAAGGTGCCACATTGCCGTCCATAGAAAAAACGCCGTCGGTCACGATTAGTCTAAATCGTTGTGCCTGAGCCGTTTTCAACTGTATTTCCAAATCGTCCATGTTTGCATTGGCGTAGCGATAACGCACCGCCTTACACAACCGAACGCCGTCGATTATCGACGCATGGTTGAGCGCGTCGGAAATGATTGCATCTTCCTCTGTCAGAAGGGGTTCAAACACGCCACCGTTGGCATCAAAACATGCAGCATATAATATGGTATCTTCGGTACCGAAAAAGCGGGCAATAGACGCTTCCAATTCTTTGTGTAAATCCTGTGTGCCGCAAATGAAGCGCACTGACGACATGCCATAACCTCGTTTTTGCATGGCTTGTGTAGCGGCATCAATCAATGCAGGATGGTCGGAAAGTCCCAAATAGTTGTTTGCACAAAAGTTCAACACTTCCTGTCCGTTTTGCAGGCGAATTTTTGCCGACTGAGGCGATGCGATGATGCGTTCTTCCTTGTAAAGTCCTGCACTTTTTATTTCATTGAGTTCGTCCGTAAGATGTTTTTGAAAAGCAGAATAGTTTGCCATGATATTATTTTTATTTTTGTTTTTATAGAGTTTGCGTGGTCTTGAAACGCCATTGCTATCGTCGAGGTACCAGGATTCGAACCTGGGACCCCCTGCTCCCAAAGCAGGTGCGCTAACCGGACTGCGCTACACCTCGATTTCATTTGCGACTGCAAAGGTATGCATAAATTTTTAATTAACAATTATAAATTGGGATTTTTTTTTGCAAAAAAATGAAAAATTGCGTGTATTTATTGATACTCTTAACTTTAGCCTCGTATATAGAAGTTAATCTAAGTCCTTATTGATCTGTATAATTATTTGTAACAAAGGAGGAACGTCTTGCCGAAGTGTATCAAAAATAACCTCTGCATCAATCTCAAAATAGTGATGGGCGATTATGTCTCGCATTTTCATCGCTTTACTCCAGTTAATAGTTGGATAAGATGCAAATAATTGCTTGTTTGTGCGCTTATCAATTAATACTAACGATTTATCATACATAAATAGCCTCTTTTTCAATGCGTTGTTTGAAACGCGGATTCATGTTTTTGTGCATGCGAACAATATCTACAGGCATACCCAATAATTCTTCCAAATTAAGATAAAGTCCGGACAATGCAAACAAACCCATAGAAGGAGCTTCGATACAAATGTCTATATCGGAATTTTCTGTAACAGTTATAATTAAAAAAGTTTGTTAAATTCAAAAATAACATTTACCTTTACTTCGGAAAGACTTATTAGATTACGAGGCTCAACGCCTAATTCTTTGCGGGAACACACAGATCTCAACCTTATATCGACCGGACGCAGCGCAGAGTTCCGGACGATATAGTGCCGCTCCACAGAGCTGTCACCAAAAACAAATTCGGCCCCGAATAAATAATGGCAATTACCCCATCCGTGCTAGTGTTTAGTTAATTTTGATAAGCCGTAAATATTTTGTATCTTTGCAGCAAAAAAACACTTATGGCAAAATATCGGGTAAAATTAACAAAAGCAGAAGTTTCAGAGCTTCAAAAAATTGTGAACAAAGGT
>BNTP01000309.1 GCA_025996695.1 Bacteroidia bacterium
CAACAGGAAGATGTCAACATTCAGAGGTAAGTTGTTTTATAGACTTATGCAACAAGCTGTTGATATCGAACACATAGGACTGAATGATATTGTTGAAAATCAACTTGACCGAAAGGCATAAGCAGTAAAATGAAAATGAAAATGAAAACGCAAAAGAAAGAAAAATCGCAGATGAGAAGGGTACTTTTCGTATCTGCAGCAGTGTTGTTGAGCGCCGGTCTGTGGACATTGGGCACAGCACAAGTAAAAATTGGTGGCGACCCAACGACGCCGGTCACAACGGGAGCTGTCCTGGAATTGGACGGCGCGTCGGGCGGGTTACTCCTGCCACGCGTACAGGTATTGCCGCCGGCCACTTCGGCATCAGAAGGAACGATGTACTACCAAATTCAAGATGGTACGGTTTACATCCTTCTCATTGACGGCGGCAAACATTGGGAACCGGTGGGCAGTGGCAACATCAGCACGAGCGACATCGCCGCAAAAGCGAAGAAACTGGCATTTGGTGTCGACAGTGCCAAATTGGCAGGGATCGCCTCCGGCGCCAATTTCGTTCTTGTCGAAAACATTTTGACATCAAGTTCAGCCATGAACGCCCTGTCGGCGGCTCAGGGAAAGGCACTTCTTGACTCTATCAGAAATAGAAGCAATGCCGAGTCGAGCACCTTGACCGCATTCCGTGACTCTGTTTACACAAAAGCGCAGACACTGGCCGGTTCAAAAACCTTCAGCGATGCAGCTATCTTTAGTAACAACGTCACAGTGAATGGCACGACGGCATCTTTCCCGAACGCCAATCCAACGGTCAAGGCGAAAAGCGCGGCAGCTGTTCTTGGAAACACCACCCAGCTCACGACGGAAGCCCAGGTAGCTCTTGCACAAAACATAGCAATCAACGCTTTGAATCCTTTCCGTGACTCTGTTTACACAAAAGCGCAGACACTGGCAGGCACCAACACTTTCAGCGGCACCAACACTTTCACGGTATCCCCGACTGTTCCGAGCAAAGCAACAGCCGCAGGAAACAATCCTGCCGTTTTAGCAACGGAAGCACAGGTCGCTTTGAAAGCCAACCTCGCCGGCGCAACCTTCACCGGTGCGATAGCTGTTCCGAATATACTATGCTCGGTCATAACTTGAGTTATCATATAATTGAAAATTGAGCGCTAATTGCGTATCTAGTTCACTTTTATTTTCTTTATTTTTAGTTTTCATAAGTGAGCAATTTATTGCTTCGGTAAATTCTGCAACTTTGCTGTAATACTTACAATTGAGGCAATCTTTCTTTGTCCATTTCCATAAACGCTCAATAATATTCAGGTTTGGGCTATATGAGAGCCAAAACAACAATTCAATCCCTAATGATTTTGCCTTATCCATTACATAATTACAGTGCTGATACCGCGCATTGTCCAATACAATTGTAACAGGAATTTTACTCTCAAAATGCTTCTGCGCAATCTGTTCCAAATAATTCACAAACACTTAGAGCATTGATATATGTTGTGTTACAAACGGTTAGTAATTCGTGTGATATTGCATCAATAGCACCCAAAACATTGTATCTATTACGTCCTGCGGGTGTTGGAATAAAAATTCTTTTCATACTCCACAAACAAGCCACAAACGCGCCAAATACAAAATGCACTGCATCAGCAAAATAAACCAGGGCCACCGCATCAAATTTTAAGGATTTTTTTCAAATAGCCAATGTCCAAGGCAGCCTTATACTGTCTTTTTTTCAAACTATGCCTGTCTTTGATGTCAGAGAGGATTTGCAAGGCAAATTTACGCACGGTAGATAAGTTTAGA
>BNTP01000310.1 GCA_025996695.1 Bacteroidia bacterium
TTTCGGCTATCTTCGTTTGAGTCCCGATGGCATCTATGGACACGACCGCTTCCGTGATGTCCAAAGCATCTAATACCTTTGGTATCGCAGTTATTTCATTGGACTTCTCTTCCACCTTCTCTTGCCCAACACAAATGCGATTTTCTCCTACCCATGCGTTGAGAATATACAGACCGCTGTTTCCTTTGCTGGTGGGCGAAACTCCTTTCAACTTTTTACCATCCAACACGATTTGTTTTTCTGCCAGCACACTTAAGATTTCTTTACCGTAAATTTCCAAACAAGTTTGCATTGCTGTGGGCTCAATGAGTCTAAAAACCCGTTCAAAAGTATCCGGAGATGGTGCGCCATGGGGCAGTCGTAATATCTCCGGCAACAAATGCCCCCGCTCTTTAGCAAACAGATGCATGTCCTGATAATCAACGCCACCAGTCAAATAGGTGCACACTGCGGTTACCAAAATGTCCGACAACAAGTGCAAGCAACGTCCCTGCACGCGAGGGTCTTCTACCCCAGCCATGTAATAATCTATGCTATGTTCCATGGGGTGCAAAGGTAAGATTTTTTACGGAATTTTGATGCGGTTGCCCTGAAAGCATATAAAGAACAGTGGTATTATCGTACAGGGATTGATGCCACAACATTATCCAATTATATCAAAATCGTTGAAAGAAAAATAAATGAATAGCAGGCGGTGATGTTGCCAATACCGACACTTTACAGGGGCGGATTTTATTGATTTTTTTGCGTGAACGGTTGATTTTATTACGAGAACTTTTGTCGAAACGCGGTTCTATTTATCTGCATATTGATTATAAAATTGGGCATTACGTGAAAGTTATGATGGACGAAGTTTTTGGTATCGAAAATTTTAGAAACGATATTACGCGGATAAAATGCAATCCCAAAAACTTTGATAGAGTGGGTTATGGTAATATTAAAGATTTAATTTTGTTTTATACCAAAACGGCAAATCCAATTTGGAATGAACCGCGCAAAAAATATTCGGAAAAAGATTTGGAAACGCTTTTTGCCAAAAAAAACAAACAAGGCAGGCGTTACACCACCGTTCCCATTCACGCACCGGGCGAAACCGAAAATGGCAAGTCAAATCAACCATTCAAAGGCATTTTGCCACCTGTTGGCAGGCATTGGCGCACCGATGTAGAAACTTTGGAACAATGGGACAAGGACGGTTTAATAGAATGGTCGGCAAATGGCAACCCACGAAAAATAATTTACGCCGACGAGCGCGAAGGAATGCGTGTACAGGATATTTGGGAGTTTAAAGGCCCGCAATATCCGCAGTATCCGACAGAGAAAAATGCGGAAATGTTAGATTTGATTGTGAAAACGTCATCTAATGAAAATAGCATTGTTCTTGATTGTTTTTGTGGTTCAGGCACAACTTTAAAAGCGGCAAAAATAAATAATAGAAAGTGGATTGGCATTGACCAATCGGATTTTGCCATTCAAGCCACACAGAATAAAGTCGACGAAATAGTAGGTAATTTATTTACACCAAAATCGGATTTTGATTTTGTATGTCTTGAGGAAGAGTCAATACTGACGGATAATGAAGTACAAATTGCAGTCTCTTTTTAGTGATTAGTATTAAAGGGACTGAAAGTCAGTTTGAAAAAAAGCAGATGCAAGTCTTCATCATACAACGCCAAAAAACCTGTCAAGTCCAAAAGACTTAACAGGTTTCAAAAAATTGGCAGCTATCTACTCTCCCACAAGTGAATGCAGTACCATCGACGCTATCGGGCTTAACTTCTCTGTTCGGAATGGGAAGAGG
>BNTP01000311.1 GCA_025996695.1 Bacteroidia bacterium
ACAAATGAGCCGCAACAGGACAATCGTGTTTTGTTGCGGCTCGTTGCGTCATTGCGAGGGCGGCAAAATAATGAACAATGAACAATGAACAATTAATAATGAACAATCATAAGACAATAAATGGAACACGCAAGATTAGTCCCCATCCCGTTAGGGATGGGCAGCTCGGTAGAAATGACAACGCATACCGCGCCGCGCATGCCGTAGGTATGCGACCCAATTCGCCAATGGCCGCATACCTACGGCATGCGAGGCGCGTGAGGCTTGGCCGTTTCTACCGAGCGATGCATGCCTCCGGCATGCCGCAAGGTGAGGAAGGCAAAATAATGAACAATAATTAATAATACGTAATAATAAATTAAATTAAGCATGAAAGCAAAAAACATGTGTTTTAGCCTGCTCGGCCTGGTGGCCTTGAGCAGCAGTTGTGCAACCGATTTGTATCAATCCAATCCGGTGCAGAGTAGTTCACCGGAGATTTCCTTCAAGACGTTCGCGGACAAGCAGCTCCGCGCGAGTGTAACCACCGCAGGGTCAATGACTTCGTTCACCACCTCGGCGTGGAGCCATTCTGACGGTGCGGTCAGTGCAGCGAATCCTTACAACGGTTATGTGCTGAACGGCGTGTCTGTAATACGCGGCGAAGAGGATGGTGCAGGTGCCAACAACTGGGACTATTTCCCAAAAGCCAGCTGGCCGACAAGAGACTCGGTCGATTTCTTCGCTTACTCGCCCGCGTCAAGTGTGAACGTGACAACAGGTTTGAAAAAGAATGTGACCACATTCCCAACTCCACCTGCCACCGGTCCCGAGATTGAATACACCGTGCCCGAATGGGTCGGCGGCAGTCGTCCGATTGACCAGCAAGAGGATTTCATGGTGAGTAAAAGCGCAGATTTGACTTTTGCAAGCAGCCCTACCGTGCAATTGAATTTCAAACACGCCCTGTCGCGGATTGTTTTCAAGGCTCAAAATCAGAACAAGAACAAGACGTATCTGATTAAAGAATTGGCTTTGAGTAAGTTGAAATCTAAAGGAACACTCAACCTGCTCGATTCGGTACCGAATGCAGCAGATCCATTTGCGCATGTTTCGGGTGCATATAACGTTGCTTGGAAAGCACAACACGATTCGGTGACATACAAAGTGGATCTCGGAAACACAAGTGTGCATGTGCCTTACGGCACCGGCACTGCGAACACCGCTTATACCGATGTTACCAATGCGAGTAACGCTTTGATGGTGCTGCCGCAGGAAACCGTGTTGGGAGCATTCACCGGCGCTACTCCGGAATATGGCACGGTAGCCGAAATAGCCGCTACTCCGGCGGATGCGTCCTATTTGTACGCCACCATTGTCGAAGTAGATTATCTCACGAACGACACTGTGAATAAGCGTCAGGTAGTTTTCCGCCTGCACGACCCTGCGAATAAAGCGCAAGGCATCGTGTTTGAAGCGGGCAGGCAATATACATTCTTGCTGACCTTAGGCTTGGACGGCGAAGAGATCGTGTTCTCTATTCCGTCGGTGGAAGGCTTTAACACGCTTGCAGAGGTAGATTTGCCGCCGGTGGTTGTGGTAACACCAACGTGGAAGTGCGGCGACCCGATTAAAACTTATACAACAGCGAATTATAACAGGGGACTTCTAAAAATTACTTTTTTCTCGCGCGGAGTTCCATTTATTGTCTTATGATTGTTCATTATTAATTGTTCATTGTTCATTGTTCATTATTTTGCCGCCCTCGCAATGACGCAACGAGCCGCAACAAAACACGATTGTCCTGTTGCGGCTCATTTGT
>BNTP01000312.1 GCA_025996695.1 Bacteroidia bacterium
CACTGCTCACCTTGATATAATATTCTTTTCCAAATTCAACATCCACACTTGCATGAAGAACAGCATCGTGTTGACCAAACATATCTTGATAACCTCCTTCGATGAGCGTTTTTCCTTCTTTTGTCAATTGTGCGGTTGTTTTGCTACCATTGGTCACAGCTGCAATAGGAACACCATCATCAATTGTTAATTGCACGTTTGCGACAGCACCTACGAGATTAAATGGACGATAAATGTTTAGTGTTGCATAATTCTCATTGCTATCCTCCTCTTTTGTTGCAGTCGTAGGAGAGATAGAAGTAGAAGATGCAATCAGAGTTGGTTCCTCATGAGTGTTCAAGAGCTTACCGGCCAATTCTTTTGCAGAAGCCACTATAGCATTGATGTTGTTTATATCTTCACATGTGACATCAGCGGCAGATTCAACACTTGCCGACTCCACACTTACAATCCTTCCGGAAATGTAGAATGCCCGCGCTACCGGAATTACATCCACGATGCAAATCTTTTGAACACCAAATTGCCGTCCTAAACGAGTCAGCTGTTCGTCGTCCACGTTTCCGGATTGCTGGTAATTTTGCTCTTTTGTAATTTGAGAAAGAAACGCATCCGTGCGTTCAACAACTTCGTACCGCATCGGCATACACAAACACAATATTACTTGATGGCAGCGCATCCAACTTTCGCGTGTTTGCAGAAATTGTAAGTTTGAAATCCGCTTGTGTGTCATTTTCCACAAAACTGCAGCCGCTTTTTGCCAATATGGCTTTTAGCTTGTTAGCAAGAACATTCTCGGTTTTGCCAAAATTGTCTTCGCTGCTTGCCACATACACATACACGCCCTGTGCCAACCGAGCCAACATTTGCGTGGCCTTACTGCGCAAATCTTCCGTCTTCGTCTGCTGCAAACTTTCGCTATCTGCGGCATCAATCGCGGTCAGCAAATCCTGTGCATAACGCACTTTGGCTAACAAGGGAATTGCCTCCTCGCACTGCTTGCGCGCTTTAGCCTTTTCGCCGCCTTGCTCCAATTGCTCGGCAGTGGTCAAACTTCCTTCCGCTTGCTGCAAATGCATTCCAATATTCGCTTTGTAGTAGCCTGCGAGTTCGTATTTGTTGACGCAGGCGAACGCGTAAACAGTATTCGATGCTTTATCGTAATACGATTCTGTCTTTATGCCCACAATCTCGGCTCCGGCAGACGTTTTTGCCTCACTTGAGAAACCTTCGCTTTCGTTGTATTTGCCATTCGTGTTTTGTGTAGAGATAGTACTTTGCGTGTGTGCTTCTATTTTCACACGAATTTTCCTCACAAGTTCGGTTTGCGCATCGGTTTTTGAGCGTTCTGCCAATTCTTGCAAAGATTTACCCGATTCAATAATATTGTAGGCAAAGCCGGTATAGAAAATTTCGCTCGAATAGCGCGATGCTCGCACGTTTTCATTGAGCCACGCCGGAGGTGTTTCTTGCCCGAAAAGAGCAAGAAACACAAACAAAAAACAGAATGTTGAAATCGTCTTTTTCATTGTTCTGCAAATCCTTCGCGTACAAATTCAGAAATCTTGTTAGCGTGTTCCTGCGCCAATTGGCTTTCTTTTGCCGCATTTTCCATCGCACGAATGCGGGCTTTGGAGGCACTGCTCTCATCAATGACATAGAACACTTTGTACTCTTTTGTGCCATCCTTTTTTTCTTTTACGAGCGAAAAACTTGGCTGAAGAACGCCTTTCACTTCAGCCCCCACCGCACGCTCGTAAGCAGCATAAAAATTGTCAAACTCACCTTTGCCCGATGTCT
>BNTP01000313.1 GCA_025996695.1 Bacteroidia bacterium
ATTGTTCCATTACATAGTATAAATCCGTGAGATTGTAATATTTGGGGGCAAGATGCAGACATTCCATAAACGCCCTTTCGGGTGTGGATAAAAGTATTTCAAATTCGCCCTGAATCCGCGTTGTTATGCCGGTTTGCGAATCAAAACAAGCGGACGAAACCTTCAATATATCCACTCCAAAATCCGGCTTTTCCAACCCTAAGGGAAACCATTCACCGCGCGGACAACCCACTACAATGCGCGGCCTCCCCATCGGGACATAGTGCGCATAGCCCGCAAGTTCCAACGCCGACAATGCACTGATATAGAATTTCTTGCCCGTTTGTTTGTTCAGGCACGATAACGCACTGTATATTGTCGGTGTTTCCCCTGTACGAACCATAACGCCCGTACCGAGAGGCGTAAGCCAATGCGTTTGGCGATAACGGCGCTGTAACTCATATGATATGCCATTCTCGTACATCCAACTTGCAAAAAACAATGCGCCGGAAGGCTGCATTTGCAACAATTGGTTTATTTTTGTTTGTCCTACTGTATTCATTGTGCAAAGATACAAAAAAATCTAAACCAATAAAAATAATTATCCTGTTTTGCGGATGACTGCAAACCCCTGCCAATAAGAAGCCAACCCCTGCCACTTGCCCTACAATCAACAAATCCAATCTATTTTATTGCAAATTTTGCAGTTCAATTCAAAAACAAAAATACATGAACGCTAAAAATATCCCACAAGACATATCCTATTACGGTTTGTCCCTCACTCGCTATTTGCGTGAAAGTTTTCCCGAATTAGCGGGCGACAGCATCTTTTGCCATTGAACTGTTGCCCGAATGTGAATCGGTTTTCTCTCATTATCCCTTATCAGCAGATTTTGAAAACGAGCCGGAGTGGGATTTGCTTTATACCGAACTGACAGGAACAATCGTAATTTATTTGGAAGGTCATGAGTTACAATAAAAAAGAACACCTGCAAACCAATATTGAGGCGATTAAAATAGCCTTTGCCCTTGACAGGGAAGCGCGAAAAGCAACGGGCGAAGAACGTGCCATACTGCAACAATACAGCGGTTTTGGCGGAATAAAATGTATTCTCAACCCCACGCAAACCGAGAAAGATAAGGAGTATTGGACAAAATCCGAATTGGATTTATTTCCTTTGGTGGCGGATTTGCACCAAAGCCCTTTCAGAGAGTTTACACGAAAACGGCATCCATCCGCACCGTTTCCTTGACCCTTCGGCAGGCAACGGCGCATTTGTCGATGTTTTTAATAAAACGTTCCTGCCAAATGAAACCGTCTGTTTTGAAAAGGATTTATTGACCGGCAAAATTTTGTCGCACCTTCATCCGGGGGCGACAAGGTTCATATCAGCGGTTTTGAGGAAATAGAAGACCGTCTCGACAATAAGTACGATGTTATTTCATCCAATATTCCTTTTGGCGATGTAGCGGTTTTCGATAGTGCCTTTCTGAAAAATGACGACACGGCAAAACGTCAATCCACCCGCGCCATTCACAATTACTTTTTTCTGAAAAGCATTGACCATTTACGTGAGGGCGGCATTATGGCATTCATCACTTCACAGGGAGTAATGAACAGTCCTACTAACGAGCCAATTCGCCAATGGTTGATGGATAATACCAATCTTGTTTCGGCAGTTCGTAAACTGTAAAGTTTTTTCAGGACGGCACATAAAATACTATAAAATAGTATTTGTCGTTGATATTGGCATTGCCGTACTTGACTTTAGCTGTGCGCGGAGCACTGGCATCTCTGTCTGTTAGCGG
>BNTP01000314.1 GCA_025996695.1 Bacteroidia bacterium
CAACCGACAAAGGGTTGTCCGTTTATGAAGCCGTGAAAGACAAACGCATTGCAGATGTCGCGATGACCGGCAGTTGGGAAAATACGTTGGCACAAATTGAGCGTGGCGAAATGCAACCGGAAACGTTCCAAAAGACGATTGAAATCTATACGCGCCAAATCACAGCCGAACTGTTGGATACGAAAATCGCCGTTGCCGATGAAAATGCTTGTGTCTGTCCGAAATGCAAAACGGCGCAGGTCCGTTTTTATCCCAAAGTCGCCAAATGTAGCGATACCAATTGCGGATTGGTCGTTTTCCGAAACGTGAGCGAAAAACAATTGTCCGATAAACAAATTACGGATTTATTGACCAAAGGTAAAACTTCTGTCATCAAAGGTTTTAAAAGCAAGAGTGGCAAAGCGTTTGATGCTGCCTTGAAATTTGATGAAAACTATCGTGTTGTTTTTGATTTTTTGGAAAAGAAAAAATGGAAGAAGTAAAAAAATGTGGTGGCTCTGTCGAAAAGAATACTCGGCAGGGCTTTTTTTATCACAACACATTCCTATTTATACAGCCATGCCTTCAATTTTTCAATCCCTTGTTTGTGTTTAGTAAAATTTTCATTCATCAACTTTTTAATATTTAATTGTTTCCATTGAATGGAAGGATAATTTGAAAACGAGTATTCCGAAGCATCCCATGCAGGATTGCCTTCTTCGTATGAAACTAAAAATTCCTTATCATTCAAAGTTAAATTCTCATTCACAAAGGTTATCAGTTGTTGCCTTGCTTGTTCGTAGTCAGCATAGGTAAAAGGAATATCCGTCATTCCTTTGAATTGGTTTTCCAATGCTTCGCTTTGGTCAATCGGATTGGGCGATAACAGTTCAACAACCGGTTTTGGACTGCTTAAAATATTGTATATCAAACCTTTTTTGATTTCTTCAAAAGAATTGATATTCATGTGTTGACAATCGAACAAGTCACGGGGATGCTGCCGATTGAGAGCTGCACCGATTTTCCCGCCATAAAGCTGCGAAAAAGATACGGTCCGTGCTTTACAAAACAATTCAAATTCTGCTTTTGCCTTTTCGCACAACGGCAATTCCACCGTTTCGCCGATTAGACCACGCTGAATACCGTTCACTTCAATCTTTACGGCGATTGTCCCCAATGTACACAGCAGTTTGTCAGGAACAGATTTTATTTTATATCCGGTACCGCCCTTTTTATTTCGTTGCTGATATGCAATAATTTGTCATTAATGTTTTGCAGGCTTATTCCGCGTTCTTCGAGAGGAATGTAGGTCAAATCCACATCGACCGAATAGCGCAGCAGATTTTTTACAAAAAGGTTAATCGCCGTGCCTCCGTGTACGGCAAAATCCTTTTC
Source organism: Bacteroidia bacterium (assembly GCA_025996695.1). Lineage (GTDB taxonomy): Bacteria > Bacteroidota > Bacteroidia > Bacteroidales > Azobacteroidaceae > Azobacteroides. Next base: position 1,375 of record BNTP01000314.1, read on the forward strand.
CCTGTATATCAAGGGCAATATGCGTAGCAATAACCCAACTTGTTCCCTATAAATACTATTCATAATTATTCAAGTCCTCCGGTATGACTATTTGATATTTTGTATTCAAAACTCCATTTTTTACAACTGCTCTTTTGCCTGTTCCCAACGATATTTTGGACGTGTCAAGCGTATCCATCCAAGTATGGTTTGCCTTTTCAGCCATATACAGAAAAAGGCGTTTCACTTTGACCGATGCGTTTTGTTCCAAGAGCAATTGCAGCAAGTCGGGGCGCAAAGTAGTCAATTGTTCCATTACATAGTATAAATCCGTGAGATTGTAATATTTGGGGGCAAGATGCAGACATTCCATAAACGCCCTTTCGGGTGTGGATAAAAGTATTTCAAATTCGCCCTGAATCCGCGTTGTTAT
>BNTP01000315.1 GCA_025996695.1 Bacteroidia bacterium
AAAAATTATAAAAAAATATTTCGTTCTAACACAGACAGTTACGGGTTTCCAAGCAAAAAAAGGGTAAAAAGATTTGGAATGAGAAGAAAAGAGTTGTACCTTTGCACCCGCTTCGAGGAAATCCGGCAGTGTGGTAGTGACCATGCGAAGATTGGATTTCGGTAGCGCAAACACGATCTTTGAAAGATTTCCATTTAATTACGTAGTACAATAACAACACTTGTTTAGATTGTCATTGCGGGCTTGCCCCGCAATCCCATGAAGACAGGTGCTGGGTAAAAAGAAAAGAACCTGTCAATTTAGGAATAAAAGAGCAAGGAAATTAAAAAAAAAGAATAACAAAGAAGAGTTTGATCCTGGCTCAGGATGAACGCTAGCGATAGGCCTAACACATGCAAGTCGAGGGGCAGCACGGGAGCAATCCTGGTGGCGACCGGCGCACGGGTGAGTAACACGTATGCAACCTACCCATAACTGTGGGATAGCCCGTCGAAAGACGGATTAATACCGCATAAAACAGGGGCTCCACATGGAGATATTTGTTAAAGATTTATCGGTTATGGATGGGCATGCGCAGGATTAGGTAGTTGGTGAAGGTAACGGCTCACCAAGCCATCGATCCTTAGGGGAACTGAGAGGTTAATCCCCCACACTGGTACTGAGACACGGACCAGACTCCTACGGGAGGCAGCAGTGAGGAATATTGGTCAATGGACGAGAGTCTGAACCAGCCAAATCGCGTGAAGGAAGACGGTATTATGTATTGTAAACTTCTTTTATCAGGGAATAAAGTGCGGCACGTGTGCTGTTTTGTATGTACCTGATGAATAAGCATCGGCTAACTCCGTGCCAGCAGCCGCGGTAATACGGAGGATGCGAGCGTTATCCGGATTTATTGGGTTTAAAGGGTGCGTAGGTGGTTTCTTAAGTCAGCGGTGAAATCTCGGAGCTTAACTCCGAAACTGCCGTTGAAACTGGGCGACTTGAGAGTGAACGAGGTAGGCGGAATTTATAGTGTAGCGGTGAAATGCTTAGATATTATAAAGAACTCCGATAGCGCAGGCAGCTTACCAGGCCACATCTGACACTGAGGCACGAAAGCGTGGGTATCAAACAGGATTAGATACCCTGGTAGTCCACGCAGTAAACGATGATTACTCGCTGTTTGCGATACACAGCAAGCGGCTTAGCGAAAGCGTTAAGTAATCCACCTGGGGAGTACGCCGGCAACGGTGAAACTCAAAGGAATTGACGGGGGCCCGCACAAGCGGAGGAACATGTGGTTTAATTCGATGATACGCGAGGAACCTTACCCGGGCTCGAACGGCTATAGAATTTTGGTGAAAGCCAAAAGCCAGCAATGGCTGTAGTCGAGGTGCTGCATGGTTGTCGTCAGCTCGTGCCGTGAGGTGTCGGCTTAAGTGCCATAACGAGCGCAACCCTTATCATTAGTTACTATCAGGTAAAGCTGAGGACTCTAGTGAGACTGCCACCGTAAGGTGTGAGGAAGGTGGGGATGACGTCAAATCAGCACGGCCCTTACGTCCGGGGCTACACACGTGTTACAATGGGAGGGACAGAAGGTTGCTACTTGGCAACAAGATGCTAATCCGTAAACCCTCTCCCAGTTCGGACCGGAGTCTGCAACCCGACTCCGCGAAGCTGGATTCGCTAGTAATCGCGCATCAGCCATGGCGCGGTGAATACGTTCCCGGGCCTTGTACACACCGCCCGTCAAGCCATGGAAGCCGAGGGTACCTGAAGTGCGTAACCGCAAGG
>BNTP01000316.1 GCA_025996695.1 Bacteroidia bacterium
CGACAACAAGTGCAAGCAACGCCCCTGCACGCGAGGGTCTTCTACCCCAGCCATGTAATAATCTATGCTATGTTCCATGGGGTGCAAAGGTAAGATTTTTTACGGAATTTTGATGCGGTTGCCCTGGAAAAAAGCACTGACTTGTCGAGAGTCGGTGCTTTTTTTATATAATGGAAAAAACCATATCTTTTTTACAGAAAAAGTTTGCTATTAGAAAAAAATAATCTACCTTTGTACATAATATTTTTTTAATAAAAATTTGTATGAAAAGAAATTGGCGTGTGATGACAGTGGCTATACTGCTGAGTTCATCTTTGATGTTTAGTTCTTGCATTGGCTCTTTCGGCTTGAGTAGCAAGCTGTTATCTTGGAATAAAACCATCGGCGATTCTTGGACAAATGAATTGGTTTTCCTTTGTTTGTGGATTATTCCGGCTTATGAAGTGACGACCATAGTCGACGTATTGATATTAAACACTATCGAATTTTGGTCAAACTATAACCCGGCGATGTCGAACGTGACTAAAACCGTGAAAACAGACAAAGGATTATTTACGGTACAAACAACGGACAAAGGGCATAAAATAGCAAAAGAGGGCTCTGATGAAATCGTCGAATTTCGTTTCAATAAAGAAGAACACAGTTGGTCGTTGATAACAGACGACACTACCACAAAATTGTTGCAATTTGTGGACGATCGGCACGCTAACGTCTATTTGGCAGACGGCTCCACAATGACAGTCGCTGCCGACCAAGCCGGCGTTTTGGCATTGAAACAAGTGATGTCAAGCACAAAATATTTCGCTAATAAATAATTTAGATGACCGGATGAATATAAGCGTTGTAATACCACTGCTAAACGAAGCGGAATCGCTTCCGGAGCTTTATGCTTGGATTGACCGCGTGATGCGCGAAAACAATTTTTCATTTGAAGTGCTTTTTGTCGATGACGGAAGCACAGACGACTCGTGGAAAGTCATTACCGCTTTGCGCGAAGAGCATCCGGAGGTGCGAGGCATCCGTTTTCAGCGAAATTACGGCAAATCGCCGGCCTTGCAATCCGCCTTTCAAAAGACCCTCGGCGATGTAGTCATTACCATGGATGCCGATTTGCAGGATAGTCCCGACGAAATCCCCGACCTCTACCGGATGATTACCGAGGATAAGTTCCAATTAGTGTCCGGATGGAAAAAGAAACGTTACGACCCGATTACTAAAACGCTGCCTACCAAGCTGTTCAATGCCACAGCACGGGCATTTTCGGGCATTCAACTGCACGATTTCAACTGCGGACTGAAAGCCTACCGCAAAGAGGTGGTGAAGAACATTGAGATTTACAACGATATGCATCGCTGGATTCCATTTTTGGCAAAAAACGCAGGTTACGCGCGTATAGGCGAGAAACCGGTTCAACACCAGGCACGCAAATACGGCTCCTCCAAATTTGGTTTCGACCGCTTTTTCAACGGCTATCTGGATTTATTCACCCTTTGGTTTTTGTCTAAATTTGGCAAAAAACCGATGCACTTCTTCGGCCTGATTGGCACATTAATTTTTATATTGGGCTTCCTGGCAGTTTTAGGTGTCGGCGCAATCAAATGGTATTACCTGATTAGAGGAATCACGGCACCGGTCAAATAGGTGCACACTGCGGTTACCAAAATGTCCGACAACAAGTGCAAGCAACGCCCCTGCACGCGAGGGTCTTCTACCCCAGCCATGTAATAATCTATGCTATGTTCCATGGGGTGCAAAGGTA
>BNTP01000317.1 GCA_025996695.1 Bacteroidia bacterium
CCGTCAATGCCAAAGCCTCTGCTGGCATGGTCGTGGTGTAAGTTGAATTTGTAGAAACTATTGCTCCTGCGCCGTCAGTCCAGTTCACAAAGATGTATTCTGTATACGGATTCGCTTTGACGGTAATTGGCTTGCCTGCAATCAAACCGCCGCTGGGTGTGCTTGTGGCATCAATCTCGCCGCCGCCGCCACTTGATACGGACACGTTAAAATCAAATATTTCAGCGTAATTAACCGTCAATGTCAAATCGCCTGCCGGCATAAAGAAACTTTGATAAGCGCCCGCGTCATCTACATCAAAGCTACCGCCGCCTCCGGATAACAGTGGTGTAGGTCCGGAAACCGTCCAGTTTACAAATTCATAAGTGCTGCTATTCGGCCATGACGTAACGGTAATTATCGCGCCGGCCTCATAACTTCCATCTCCTGGGGAAGACCAGACATTGCCTCCGGTTCCTCCGGCACTTATATTGAAAGTATAAACCGGAGCAAAAATAGCTGTTAAGCCGACATTAGAACTTGGCATGACAAATGTTTGCGGTGTATTGATATTTGGATTAAATCCACCGGGTGTAGAGCCTGTAATATCCCATCTCTTAAAGATATGTCCTGCGTTTGGAATTGCTGAAACTGTAATAGAAGTGCCTGCAAGACAAATCGTGTCCGCAGTACTTGTTGCGTCAATCGTGCCTCCTGCGCCCGCAGATACACTGTAAACATAAACCGGAGTGAAAAAAGCCGTTAAAGTCAAATCGCTCGCAGGCATGTCAACCGTTTGGCTGGCACTTTGAGTTACATCAAAGCCTGTTAGCCCAATGCTGCTGCTAACTGTCCATGTATCAAAAATGTATCCGGCGTCTGGATTTGCCGCCACAGAAATCGCTGTGCCCTCCTCATAATCGTTGTTACCCGTTCCTGAAACAGAGCCTCCTACGCCGTTATCCACCAATGTACTGAAAGCATACACCCGTGCAAAATTTGCCGTCAAAGTCAGTGCCTGAGCAGGCATGGTATGAGAATCATAATGTAGCTGCTTAGAAACGGTGTCTGCTCCGACTGTCCAGCCCTTAAAGATATATCCGGCATTTGCCGAAGCCGTCACATCAATTGGAGTCCCGGCTTCCAAATCGTCGTCTGCTGTTCCTGAAACCGTTCCGCCTGCAACCGGTGATGCCACCGTAGAGAATGCATAGACCGGAGCAAAATTAGCCACTAAACTCAGCACTGCCTCCGGCATTGTAGGGGTGTAAGTTGCATATTGCGACAACTCATTCGTACCGTCCGTCCAATTTTTAAAGGTGTAGCCACTGCTAGGAATTGCTGTGACAGAGATGGCCGCGTCCTTAGCCAAATAACCGTCAGTCGTTCCGGAAATAGTGCCACCTCCGCCGGTGCCTACCGATCTACTGAAAGCATACACGCGCGTGAAGTTTGCCTTCAACTCCATCGGTTCCGCGCGCATAATCGTGTCAAACGAAATCGCAGTCGACACTTCGGTGTTTGTTGCGTCCGTCCAATTCTTGAATATGTAATCGGGCGCGGTAGGAATAGCTATGACTGTAATCGACTTTCCTTCCGGCCAATACCCGTCTGCCGTACTGTTTGTGGCATCAATGGTGCCGCCGGTTACGACAACCGTTTTTGTAAACTGATACACCGGCGTGAAGTTCGCCGTCAAAGACAAAGCCGCTGCTGGCATGGTCGTGGAGTAAGTTTCACTTGTGGAAACTTCCGCTCCTGTGCCATCCG
>BNTP01000318.1 GCA_025996695.1 Bacteroidia bacterium
GCGTCAATAATTTGAGCAATTGCGTGAATAGATTGTTTCATAGTAACATACGGTTCAAAAAATTTAAGCCTACACTCGCTTTTTCTTTAATAACGTTCACCGAGGCCGGAACATCAACGTTAGCGGGGTCGATCAAATAAATTGGAATGCCTTTGGGCGCATAATGAATCAGACCGGCAGCCGGATACACTTGCATTGAAGTGCCGACAATGACTACAATATCGGCTTTTGAAACAATCTCAGCCGCTTTTTCAATCAAAGGAACGGCTTCGCCAAACCACACAATGAAAGGGCGAAGTAGCGAGCCATCTTTCGCCTTTTCGCCGTGCAGGATGGCTTTTGTGCCAATTTCAATAACCTCCGTCTTCGCTTCATTACAGGCTTTGGTCAATTCGCCATGCAAATGAATAGTGTTGGTACTGCCTGCCCGCTCGTGCAAATTATCCACATTTTGAGTAACCACTGTGACCTCAAAATCTTTTTCTAATTCTGCAATGATATTATGTCCCTCGTTTGGCTCTACATCTGCTAATTGCGCTCGTCGTTCGTTGTAAAATTGCTGCATTTTCGCAGGAAAATTTAGCCAACCGTCAATACTTGCCACAATACTTGGGTCGTAGCCTTCCCACAATCCGCCGGCATCCCGAAAAGTCGAGATTCCGCTCTCGGCACTCATTCCGGCGCCGGTTAGAAATACAATGTGCTGTTTCTGTTTCATATTTTCCACGCGATTTTATAGCGATTTCTTTTGTTGTTTCATTCAAAAAAAATCGTGTGACAAATGTAGTGAAATGATTGCAACAAAGCAAGTGAAATCAGAAAAAAATAATTTTAACTATCTTTCAATTGAAGGACATACACCGCGACAATTTGAAATGCACCCATTTGTTGCGCATTGAACTTGAAATCCGCTAAGTTATTTGCCCAGCACGAGGCGCATAAAAAAGCACCGACTCCCGACAAGTCAGTGCCTTTCTTCATTAGTTACGGTTTGTTCTTTTACTCGTCCTGACTGGGTTCCGTGGGGAAACCCCTATCGGTTAGTACGTGAAACTATTGTTCAACAATTGTTTGTCGTGTTGAATGCCCGAATGAATCCAATCTAATCTCTACATATACACCTAGAGCGGAAGATCAAGTTTATATTCAAGAAAAGTCACGAATTGGGTCATAACGTCCCAGCCCATATAATCGGCTACTACATCGGTGAGATTGCATAAGTTTTGGATAGAGCCGGTGTAATACACCACATTTTCGTTACTGTGATTCCACTTAACTAGTATACCTGCTTGAATAGTCGGGTTTCCGGTGAGTTGGACGCAATTCAGTGTATTCATTTGTGTGTTCCAAAGGTTCTTAGCCGCTTCGGCTGACGTAGCATCGTTGGTACCGCCGTTACCATAAAGTAAAGAGCAATACTTGGCCGTTAGTGACGGGGTGCTTGCCACGCCGCCTTTGTTGCAATAGTATGTCAGATCGTTCGCGCGATCGCCCCAGTTCGAGTTGTTCCAGTATCTTTGATATTGGCCAGTGGTTAGCCTATAGTTCGTTTCCACTTTAGTGCCGCTCACCCATTCCTTAATGTTTCCGTACATTAAAGCTGATAATAATCCTGGATTACTAGTGTTATGTTAATCACTAAATGTCGGATATAATCGTTTTAATTTTATGCGGGCATCCTTAGCCGTGAATTGCCAGTTGATTTTCGCATTTTTATTATTTCTGTACTCTTGCCACGCCAAAACCT
>BNTP01000319.1 GCA_025996695.1 Bacteroidia bacterium
TTGGTTTGAAAGGAACGCTCTTTGAAACGATTTTGAGTAGCTTTCCGAGTTTTTTGCCTGTTGAGATATTCAGATTTGCATACATCGGAATATCGCTCTCTAATGTCTGAACAATAATCTGATTTAACCGAAAGAGAAACATCGTGTCGTCAATACCAAACGGATAATAACCACGCCGCAGATAATCCTTAAACAACGGTAGTGGGTGGCGCACGGGAAAATTGTCTGTTTTATGATTTAGAATATCTTCCAAAGCGTATTTTTCAACCATCGTATTGTGAAAGAAAAACAGATATTCGCGAAACGAAAGTCCCTGCACACGGAACATCAACGCCCTGCGGCTCAAATCTGCACTTCCTTTAAGAATATCCAAAATAGACGAGCCGGTAAATACAATTTTCAGTTCGGGGAAATAGTCATAAATTGATTTGAGCGACTGCGACCAGCTCGAATACTTGTGTATTTCATCAATAAAAAGGAATTTACCTCTGTTTTTTGAAAAAGTTTCAGCGAGGTCAAGCAGCGTGTGATCTGCAAAATAAATATCTTCTGCCGACACATACAGCGTTTCATTCACGTCAAGATTTTCTTTGATATACTGCAAAACCATAGTCGTTTTTCCCACGCCACGCGCCCCAACAATGCCAATCATCCTGTCGTGCCAAGCGATTTCGGAATACATATACCGCTTAAAATCAAGCGTAGTGAGCGACAATAAATCCTTGAATTTCCTTGCTAATTCCTCCATATTCGATAAATTTTCGACAAAGGTACGAAAAATTTCAATATCGCACAATGAAAAGTGCAATTTATATAAAAAATGCACTTTCCATTGTGCAATATTAAGATTTAATTAGGTGTTTTTGACGTATAATCAATGAATGCCCGAGCTATCATCCCTAACGGGATGAAGATAATCATTGCCTTGCGTGTCATAATTTAGACATGGGTGTTTCATTTTATCGAACTAAAAAAAGATAAATTGCTTACACTTGATTAATGCTAATGCGAGGTTCGATCCAATAAACCCGGCACCGCCGGTAATTAAAACATTCATATTTTTGTCCATTTTTGAGTTTCAACATTATTTATTTAATATTGTTGTATTTCGTTTTCAATAATAGCTTCCAAGACTTCTTTTGCCGGTAGTTCCAATAAATACTTCGACACAAAAAGATGATTATCCATTGATCCTTTGGCATATTCCACTAATGTATTGTTTTTATTTGTAACCAGTAAAATACCTACAGGTGGATTATCTTCTACTTGCATCTCTTTTCGCTTGTAATGCTCCAAATAAGCATTAAGTTGTCCAATATATTCGTGCTTAAATTCATCGGCTTTAATTTCAATAAGCACATGACAATGCAAAATTCTGTGATAAAAAACTAAATCTATAAAAAAATATTCATCTTCTATCAGAATCCTTTTTTGACGAGCTTCGAAACAAAAACCATTTCCCAGTTCTAACAAGAAATGTTGAATATTTTTCATAATCGCCAACTCAATATCGGATTCAAGGACAATATCTCTTGCATTTAATCCTAAAAAATCCAATGAAAACGGAGATTTTATAATTTCATTTATACTGATATGTTCGCTATCGGTTTGCGCAAGAGCTATTAATTTCTCAGGATTTTTACTTAATCCTGTTCGCTCAAAAAACAATGAATTAATTTGTCTTCTTAACTCCCTGACCCCCCAAGTACCTCTGATACATTCAATTTCATAAA
>BNTP01000320.1 GCA_025996695.1 Bacteroidia bacterium
ATCACACCCATCACTTTTTGGGAGTCGTTGAGTCCGTGATTGATGCTCAACCAAGCCGACGAAAAGAGTTGCAGGCGCCTGAACAGCGGTTCTGCATTGTGCGGTTTCATTTTTCGAGCTAAGTGCGTCGTGATAATTGTGACTGCCATACCAACAATCATTCCCACAAATGGGGCTACAAAAATGAACGCGATAATAAGCGAAATTACTTTAATATTAATAGCGGACAATCCACCGTGCACAATTGCAGCGCCTGCCAGCCCACCAATCAGCGTGTGAGAGGAGGAAGATGGTATTCCAAATTGCCAAGTGATTAAGTTCCAAATGATTGCGGCAATCAGTCCTGCTAAAATCACGGTCAGCGTGACCGACCCTTCTGTTACCGTTTTCGACACCGTGTCGGCGATTCCAAAACCGCCGATCCAATATTTGGCAATAAAAAAAGCGACAAAATTAAAGAAAGCAGCCCAAATAACCGCTTGCACAGGGGTTAGTACCCGTGTTGTCACCACCGAAGCAATCGAATTTGCCGCATCATGAAAGCCGTTGATATAATCAAATACGAACGCCAGAACTATTACTGCTATTAATAAGGCCATAAGAATTAAAAATTAAGAATTAAAAATTAAGAATTAAGAATTAAAAATGCGCGTAATTTTTAATTTTTAATTCTTAATTTTTAATTAGTTAAGCGTATTTTACAAAGATAGATTTCAGCACTTTACCGGTGCTGTTGATTTTGTTGGCTGCCTTTTCAAGCTCTTGAATGATGTCTTTTAGCTTGATTAGTTCAGCGGTGTTGGTCTCGTCGCGAAAAAGAGCGGTAATACCTTGTTCGTACACCCCGTCGGCGGCTTCTTCCAAACGTTTAATTTCCTTATAGTGTTGACGAAAATGCGTGTCGTTTTTTTTGAGTGAATCCAGCTCATATACTGCGCCTTCCGCCTCCTGAGTACCACTTTGAATCAGTTCCGTCATGCGTGTCATGCATGGCGAAAAATGTTCGGGCGAGTAGAGCAACACCTTTTGTGCCACACGATTGATAACGTCAATCACTTCTTCCACCTTGTCGGAAATGGCGTTGATGTCTTCGCGGTCAAACGGCGTTATAAATGTGTTGTTAAGTTCTTTTAGAATTTTGGCAGATACCTTGTCGCCATTGATTTCTTCCACTTTTATTTTGCGACAGAGTTCGTCGCGATGTTCTTTATCCTTGCAGATAAACAAATCGCTGAGTAAAGCACTGGCTTTAACCATAATACCGGCCTCTTCTTTTAATAAAGGTAGAAATTTGGTGTCTTTCGGCGATAGACGGCCTATGATAGAATTGAAATTCATAATAATGTTGATTTGAAATTACATTTCCGGGTGTTTCCACTTGCTATGCTCGGTCAACATGACCCGAGGAATCCCCTCCAACGGCTAAAAGACAATACGCGGAAGACATTTTGCAATGTCTTCCGGTATGTTCTAAACTTGCATCGTTGAATTACTTAGAAGCTTCGATTGATTTTTTTCTGAATTCCTTCAGTTGTTTTTCAATACCCAAAGAAACTTTACGAGCACGTGTGCCTGCCGCTTTGTTTCCTTTTTCTACGTGGTCTGAAGCGTCCTTTGAGAAAGCTTCAAAATTTTCACTGATGCTTTTGAATAAATTTTTCATGAATGTAAAATATTAATTAATTGTTAAACTCCGTGCAAAGGTAATGCTTTTTTTAGA
>BNTP01000321.1 GCA_025996695.1 Bacteroidia bacterium
TGTCAAATAATCCCATATGTCCTCGTCTTTTGTACTGCATCTTACTACATTTTTATAGGTTGTTTATACACTGCAAAGATACGCATAATTATTTGATTGACAATGAATTAATTTTTAGAAATCCCCATAATATTGAGGATAATATTGTTTGATGAAAAAAAATAGATTTAAGACTTCTGATGTTGAATGAATATGACTATCTCTATCATTATGCAATCCCCACCCACCGTCTGAATTTTGGTTAGCAATTATCCAATTTATTCCATTCTCAATATTTGTTTTATATTGTTTTGAATCATCAGATATGTTGTATATAAGTAGAGCCTCTAATGCGTAGCAAGTTGCATACGATATGTAAACATTTTGAGAGCGAAATACCTCAATAGTCCAACTACCATTTGATTCTTGTCTTTCAGCAATAAATTTAGCACAACCAGCTTGTTTACCTTGGTCATGGTCAGAATAATCATCTAATTTGAACATGATTAATCCTAATGCGGTTCCACCTAATCCAATCACATCCGAGGTCTCATTTAAATCGAGACGAAATCCGTGATATGAATTTTTAGATTTTATGTTTGAACATAAACCCCTTATATGGTTATTAAGGACAGCCTTTATATCTTTCATATTATTGAGATGCTAACCTATAAATGAATTTGTAACTTCTTCTATTTCTTCGTCCATATTGATATTGAGACTTTCTAAAATCTTTCCATACGGTGCTTCTACATCTGAGGTGTTTAATAAAAAATAATGATTTAATACTTCATCAACCATAGTGTCTTCTCCTTCAATTTCTAAATACTCGCCAAGATGTCGTAATGAATCCCAATAGAAAGTGATTTTATCATTATATTTATAAAATTTTCTTGTTCGGGCAATAACGTTTCTTGGAGTGAAGTATTCTCTTAAAACATTTATAACAGTCTTGATTTCTGAATTATTTAATTCGATTGAAATTTCATTCCAGTCATGTTCAAAATTTTTTATCTTAAATTGCAGAAAATATCCACTTTTTGCGTGTCTGATTCGAGCAACAAAATCATCAATATCTTTATTCATAAATACAATATCAGTTTGAGGCTCATAGACCAATTTAGACTTTTAAGTTTTGTAATTACTTCTAATGGTACTTTTTGTGCAGAAAATCTATATTCTTTTTCTTTCTGAACTTTTTGGGGAGTAACTTTAGAGATATTGGTTAGTATTTTTTTTAGGTACTGCGTTCTTATAAGTGTTCTAACATTTCTGATTATTATTTCGTGTTTTTCTATGTTTTTATTGATATTTAAATTGCATAATTTTGTGTTTGGACGTGGTGAAAATTGATGAATGGAAGTATTATCAAAGTTCTTTTGCAAAAATGATGCTGTTTGTTCAATATCTTCTATTGTCTCAAAATCAAAGCCAAGCATTATATGCGTTAAAATAGGCCCACTATATTTCATCCTAATTTGTGAAATAATATCGCTGATACAGTCTAAATCCACATTGCGATTGATTTTTTTTAAAACACCATTTGAAGCACTTTGTATAGGAATATTTATGTAAGAAATAAGGCTTTGCTAATTAAAAATATATTCGTGTCTTTGCAGAAAAAAAAGCTATGAAATGTCCAAAATGTTCGTGCGATAAACGAGTTAAATCTGGCACTATAAAAGGCAGACAGCGTTATAAATGCAAAGAATGCGGTTGTAATTATAGCGTAGAGAT
>BNTP01000322.1 GCA_025996695.1 Bacteroidia bacterium
ATATAGCTCCGTAGCCGAAATAGCCACCAGTCCGGCGGATGCTACTTATTTGTACGCCACCGTTGCCGAAGTAGATTACCTCACGAACGATACGGTGAATACGCGTCAGGTAGTTTTCCGGTTGCATGACCCGGCAAATAAAGCGCAAGGCATCGTGTTTGAAGCAGGGAGGCAATATACATTTTTGCTGACGCTGGGCTTGGACGGGGAAGAGATTGCGTTCTCTATTCCGACGGTGAGTGGTTTTAACACGCTTGCAGAGGTAGATTTGCCGGCGCCGGCGCCGGCACCTTTCCCTTGCGACAGCCTGATTAAAAGTTATACAACGGCGAGTTATAGTAATTCAGGTTTAGAGAATCTTTGCTGGACAACGCAAAATATTGCCGAAGGCACGCCGTCGTATGATACCTACATAGATGGAACAGGGATGATCTCGCCTGCCCCAAGTAAAGGAGAGCGTGGGTATTATTACGCGTGGGGGGCATATGATTTTTAGAGAATCATAGCTCGTCATGTGACCGTTTTGTTCCTCTTCAGCATCCGTTAGTCGCGTGTTCCTGTAAGCGATTGAGGTTTTTATCTCAACAAAAAATCGTCGAAATACTGCGTTACCTTTTCGTGCAAATGCACCCGATCTACTCCTGTCATGTTGTGGCCGTGTCCCGGATAGACGAAATAGTCGGGGTAGGTGCGTGCCTTGATGCAGGCTTTGAGAAAGGACAGGCTGTTTTGCCACACCACCGTCGGATCTTCGTCGCCGTGAATAATCAGCAATCGTCCTTTCAGATTTCCGGCTAAGTGGTTCATATTTGAATCGCTATAGCCTTCCGGATTTTCCTCCGGCGTATCCATATAACGTTCGCCATACATCACTTCATAATATTTCCAGTCGATGACCGGACCGCCCGCCACGCCTGCTTTGAAAACGTCCGGATGGCTCAACATCAGGTTGGTGGTCATGAAACCGCCAAAGCTCCAGCCAAAAACACCGATTCGGGAAGCGTCTATGTATGGCAACGATTTCAAAAAATCTACACCACACATTTGGTCTTCCACTTCATTTTTTCCTAATTGTCGATGGATGACGCTTTCAAATGCAAAGCCGCGATTGGAAGTCCCTCGATTGTCGAGCGTAAATACGACACAACCTTTTTGTGCCATGTAAATATCCCAGCCACGAGCACCTCCGAGCCAGCTATTGGTTACCAATTGGCTGTGTGGGCCGCCATAGACGTAAATGATGACCGGATATTTTTTTGTCGGGTCAAAATTTTGCGGTTTTGTCAGGCGGTAATACAAATCCGTTTGTCCGTCGGCTGCTTTGAGTGAACCGAGTGTGATTTCCGGAAGTTGGTAGCCTACTTTTTCGTAGGGATTTTCAACTGTTTGCAGGCGTTCTGTTTTGCCGTTGGCCGTTGAAATCAACTCTACATTCAGAGGCGTTTGTTGGTTGGAATATTTGTCGACTAAATATTTTCCGGTCGCACTCAATGTTACATTATGTACCCCCGGAACGGTCGTTAGCTGGGTTTTTGCGCCAGATTTCAAATCTAATTTATAGGCTTGAAATTCGATTGGGCACAGTTCGTTGGATATGAAAAATAAACTTTTTTCATCATTTGACAGTCCGATCACCTCTTTCACGTCCCAATCGCCGGAAGTTAATTGTTTCTGCAATTCGCCGTCTGTGTCATACAAATATAAGTGGTT
>BNTP01000323.1 GCA_025996695.1 Bacteroidia bacterium
ACAAATAAGTAGCATCCGGCAGTGAGCCGTCTATTTCGGCGACAGTGCCATATTCCGGCGTGCTGCCGGAGAAGGCTCCCAAGACAGTTTCCTGTGGCAGCACCATCAAACCGTTACTCGCATTGGTTATCGCGGTGTAATCGCTACTCGCAGTGCCGGTGCCGTAAGGCACAAGCACATTTGTGCTCCCAAGATCCACTTTGTAAGTTACCGTATCGGATTGTGCTTTCCAGGAAGCGTTGTATGCACCCGGAGTATGCACAAATGGATCTGCTGCATTTGGTACCGAATCCAGCATGTTGAGCGTTCCTTTCGATTTCAACTTACTCAAAGCCAATTCTTTAATCACATACGTCTTGTTTTTGTTCTGATTTTGAGCCTTGAAAACAATTTTTCACTCGAGCACTATTTGCGTTCAAAACTTGTTTTTGTTCTGATTTTGAGCCTTGGAAACAATCCGCGTCAGGGCGTGCTTAAAATTCAATTGCACGGTAGGATTGCTTGGGTTATAAGTCAAGTCCACACTTTTAGTCACCATGAAGTCCTCTTGCTGATCAATCGGACGACTGCCGCCGACCCATCCCGGCACGGTGTATTGAATCTCGGGACCGGCGACAGGAGGAGGCGTGGCTGTGGAAGCCTGTTTCAAACCTGCCGTGACGTTCACACTTGACGCTGGCGAGTAAGCGAAGAAATCGACGGAGTCTTTTGTCGGCCAGTTGGTTTTGGGGAAATAATCCCAATTGTTGGCACCTGCACCATCCTCTTCGCCGCGTGTTACAGTCACGCCGTTCAGCACATAACCGTTGTAAGGATTTGCTGGACTGACCGCAGCGTCAGGATGGCTCCATGCCGAGGTGGTGAACGAAGTCATTGACCCACCGGTGGTTACGCTTGCTCGCAGCTGCTTGTCCGCGAACGTCTTGAAGGAAATCTCCCTCCCACTACTCTGCAACGGATTGTTTTGATACAAATCAGTTGCACAACTGCTGCTCAAAGCCACCAGGCCGAGCAGGCTAAAACAAATGTTTTTTGTTTTCATTTTTTTTAATTATTAATTGTTCATTATTAATTGTTCATTGTTCGCAAGAGATGTCTCCGCTCCGCAAAGCGATCTATCGCCCGCTTTGCTTCGGTCGACAAGACGACTTTGTCGTGGGGGTCGGGGGAAAGGCAGCGGCGGCGGAGCCGCCGCTGCCTTTCCCCTCTCTCTTAAAAAAACGGCGCCGTCATGTCGAGTTTCTATAAAAAATTTACATAAAAAAGAATGACGTATCTTTGCATCGTTCATGGCAAGTGGCAGTCTCCAATCTCGTTGAAAATCAATGAGTTGCGTAAAACCGTCATTGGTAATGTGCATTGCATCTATTTTTCCTCTTTGAGCCATGAATTTTAATTTCATAAAATACAACATTATGTCTAAAGAAAAGCAAATTATGAGTACCTAAAATCCAAAGCGATAACATCCGTAGCGATGGAAGCTACGGGTGTTTACTGGATGAGTCTGTATGATATGCTGGAAAGGCACCATATTCGCGTATGCCTGGTTCATCCGCGAGAAGTCCAGCAAGTGAAGGGGCGAAAAACGGATGTAAAGGACAGTCAGTGGATCCAAAGGCTCTATTCTGCAGGCCTGTTGCGTGAAAGTATAGTAGCGGAAGGACAGCAGAAAGAGCTTCGGATGCTGGTACGGGAGCGTGGCGATT
>BNTP01000324.1 GCA_025996695.1 Bacteroidia bacterium
GCTTGATTCATACTATCACACAATAAAAAGTGACGGCAAGCGGATATTGGTGGTGTTGAAGCATTAAAAAGGATTGTTTTTTCATTTTTGTAACTACTCAGGTACGAAAAACAACAAAAATTGTTAAAAATATGTGATTGTATGAAAATAGTTTGTACCTTTGTATTCGAATGTGCAGTAGTCGGCTAAATCTTTTTTTGAGGTGAAAATTCCGCTTTGGTTATTTGGATTTTTGTATTAACTTTGCGCCGTCATTACGACTTTTCGGCAGGGTGCGAAAGGACGTTGTTTGACAACTTAATTTTAATTTATAATTGAAATGATTAATTTTTTAATTGACTTCCTTTTGCATATTGACGTGCACCTCGCGGACATGGTCAATAACTATGGGCTGTGGGTGTACGGCATCTTGTTTGTGATTATTTTTTGCGAAACGGGATTGGTGGTAACGCCGTTCTTGCCGGGCGATTCGCTGCTGTTTGTGGCAGGAGCACTATGTGCGGCACCTGAAAAGTATCATCTGAATGTGTTTCTGATGATTGTGTTATTGATTGGGGCGGCTATTATCGGCGACGCTTGCAACTATTTTACAGGCAAATTTTTTGGCGAAAAATTGTTCAGCAATCCTCATTCCAAGATCTTTAAGCAAAGTTATTTGAAAAAGACGCACGAATTTTACGAAAAACATGGCGGCAAAACGATTATCTTAGCCCGTTTTGTGCCCATCGTTCGCACGTTTGCACCTTTCGTAGGCGGTATGGGCAACATGTCGTACAAATATTTCTTTAGCTACAATATCATTGGAGGCATCGTTTGGGTTGCACTTTTCATGTTTGGCGGCTATTTCTTTGGCACACAAGAAGTGGTGCAAAAAAACCTCAGTCTTGTCATCTTCGGCATCATCTTTGTATCTTGTTTGCCCGCCGTATTTGAAATTGTGCGTCAAAAAAGGAAGCAAAATACCACTAAATTATGACTATAATTAATAATGAAAATGACAACAAAAAACATTTTTTTTAGCCTGCTCGGCCTGGTGGCCTTGAGCAGCAGTTGTGCAACCGATTTATATCAATCCAATCCGTTGCAGAGTAGTGAGAGGGAGATTTCCTTCAAGACGTTCGCGGACAAACAGCTCCGCGCGAGTGTAACCACCGGAGGGTCGATGACTTCGTTCACGACCTCGGCATGGAGTCATCCCGCAGGCAGCGCTTATGACGGTTATGTGCTGAATGGCGTGACTGTAACACGTGGCGAAGCGGATGGTGCAGGTGCCAACACTTGGGACTATTTCCCGAAAGCCAGCTGGCCAGCAAGAGATTCCGTCGATTTCTTCGCTTACTCGCCCGCATCCAGTGTGAATGTGACGGTCGGCTTGAAACAGGCGCCTTCAGTCACGACACCTCCTGCCACCGGTCCCGAGATTGAATACACCGTGCCCGGATGGGTCGGCGACAGTCGTCCGATTGACCAACAAGAAGATTTTATGGTTACAAAAAGTGTCGATTTGAATTTTGCAAGCAGTCCTACTGTGCAATTGAATTTCAAGCATGCGCTGTCACGAATGGGTGCATTTCAAATTGTCGTTTTTTTGCTAAGCCGCCAATCTGTTCGGATTTTTGAGTATGTTAATCACTTTATGCCATTGTTTATTCATAGCAATCACTCTCAATCGCAACATGTTTTGTGTTCC
>BNTP01000325.1 GCA_025996695.1 Bacteroidia bacterium
TTTTGAATAAATTTGCAGTGATTATTTCAGGTGGGATTAATGGACTTCGTTTCATCTTGGATAGTCTCCTCTTAAAAGAGTCGGACAATAACTCCGCGCGAGAAAAAAGTAATTTTTAGAAGTCCCCTTGTATTTTATGAAATTAAAATTCATGGCTCAAAGAGGAAAAATAGATGCAATGCACATTGCATTCGGGTACGCTACCATGCGGGTATCGGGTTTTAGAAAAACCTTATCTCCAATTTTTATCCTACCTTCTTTGAAACAAGACTCGACAACAAGCTTTTTGCATTAATCCGAGGGGCTGCCACTTGCCATGAACATTGCAAAGATACGTCATTTTTTTTTATGTAAATTTTTTTATAGAAACTCGACAGGACAGCGCCGCTTTTTTAAGAGAGAGGGGAAACGTAGCGGCGGCGGAGCCGCCGCTACGTTTCCCCCTACCCCCACGACAAGGTCGTCTTGTCGACCGAAGCAAAGCGGGCGTTAGACCGCTTTGCGGAGTGGAGACATCTCATGCTAACGCGCCTTTCCTGTTGTGGTATTGTCGCATGTCATCACCTCCTGCTAAGACGCCTTTATATGGTGTCGCGTTGGCCAACACGCCTTTCCCGCACGAATATCACATCTCCGCATGCCGGAGGCATGCATCGCTCGGTAGCAAATCATCATCACCCACCTACGGTTATGCACATCCCGTCCCTGCGGTTAGGGTGTTCAAAACGAATTAGCAAGAATCATCAAAAAGCCCTACCTTTGAGCTCTAAATAAAAATTAAATCATAGTGAATTATGAAAACGAAGCGCGAAGAAAAATTAGAGAGAGATTTGCAATCAATCAGTCAAAAGCTGCAATCAACCCGTCAACATTTGCGCTTCGTTTTCATAATTCACTATGATTTAATTTTTATTTAGAGCTCAAAGGTAGGGCTTTTTGATGATTCTTGCTAATTCGTTTTGAACACCCTAACCGCAGGGACGGGATGTGCATAACCGTAGGTGGGTGATGATGATTTGCTACCGAGCGATGCATGCCTCCGGCATGCGGAGATGTGATATTCGTGCGGGAAAGGCGTGTTGGCCAACGCGACACCATATAAAGGCGTCTTAGCAGGAGGTGATGACATGCGACAATACCACAACAGGAAAGGCGCGTTAGCATGAGATGTCTCCACTCCGCAAAGCGGTCTAACGCCCGCTTTGCTTCGGTCGACAAGACGACCTTGTCGTGGGGGTAGGGGGAAACGTAGCGGCGGCTCCGCCGCCGCTACGTTTCCCCTCTCTCTTAAAAAAGCGGCGCTGTCCTGTCGAGTTTCTATAAAAAAATTTACATAAAAAAAAATGACGTATCTTTGCAATGTTCATGGCAAGTGGCAGCCCCTCGGATTAATGCAAAAAGCTTGTTGTCGAGTCTTGTTTCAAAGAAGGTAGGATAAAAATTGGAGATAAGGTTTTTCTAAAACCCGATACCCGCATGGTAGCGTACCCGAATGCAATGTGCATTGCATCTATTTTTCCTCTTTGAGCCATGAATTTTAATTTCATAAAATACAAGGGGACTTCTAAAAATTACTTTTTTCTCGCGCGGAGTTATTGTCCGACTCTTTTAAGAGGAGACTATCCAAGATGAAACGAAGTCCATTAATCCCACCTGAAATAATCACTGCAAATTTATTCAAAA
>BNTP01000326.1 GCA_025996695.1 Bacteroidia bacterium
TTTGTCAAGAGGGCTTCGCACCACCGGATTACTCCGGTCGCACGCCTCTTTAGGCTACTATTAACGGAATAATAGGTTCAGTCTCGCTTGCTGAACAATTGTTTCGACGACGGCTTGTCGCACACTAATGGGCAAAGGTACAGCAAAAAATTTAGTCGGTCAGCCGATATTCAAACAAATAGTCAAAATTATTCCCAGAGATAAGTTTGACGCGTTGGTCATTCAATGTAAAAGTGACCGGTATTACAAGACATTTTTTTCGTGGGAACAGTTGATATCGCTGCTCTTCGGTATATTTTCGCGATGCGATTCGATGGGCGAAGTGTGCGATGGGATGCGTGCCTTGGCAGGCAAATTAAACTACTTGGGGTTGGAGGAATCGCCTGCACAAAGCACTGCCGGCGATGCTTTACGCAACCGAAATGAGGAACTTTTCCGGCTGTTTTATTTTGCGTTGATAGCGCATTTTTCGCCGCTTTAGTCGGTCAGCCGCAAGAAAAAGTATCGCAAAGCAGGCGTGAGTTTTGATGAATTTTATGCGTTTGATTCCAGTACGATAACACTTTTTTCGGACGTAATGAAAGGTGTCGGTCGCAAACCGAAAGACGATGGCAAAAAGAAAGGGGGGTTGAAAGTTCACATGCTGACCGACATTCATGCCGATACGCCGCAGTTTGTCAAGATAAGTGAGGCAAAAATGCACGATAAAAACTTTTTGCAGTATTTGAATCCTGCAGCAGGCAGTATGCTCGTCTTCGACAAGGCGTACAATTATTATCTGCAATTTGCCAAATGGACGGCCAGTGGCGTAAATTTCGTTTGTCGTTTGAAAGATAACGCCAAGTATGAGGTTCAGGGTGACCCGTTGTTTGAAAAGAAGTTGGGAAAAGACGAATTTGGCGTTTACAAAGAAGAACATATCCATATCAAATACAAGGAAACGGTTGAAATAAAAGAGAAGGGGAAAAAGAAAACGAAGAAAAAGACAGTGATGAAAACGCTTTGTTTGCGATTGGTTTGGTACAAGGACGAGCAGGGCAGAAAGTACAAATTTATCACCAACAACTGGGAAATAACCGCCGAGGAGGTAGCGCTGCTGTACAAAAATCGGTGGTCAATTGAAACGACTTTCAAAAAACTGAAACAGAATTTTCAATTGACCTACTTTTATTCCGATACAGAAAACGGCATAAAAACACAGGTCTGGTGTACTTTGATAGCCTATTTGCTTTTGCAGGTCATCCAACCGATGACTGAAAGTAAGAAGATGTTTTCCACCATAGCAGCATTGTTGCGCATACATTTGATAAGTCATTTAGACTTGAAGTGGGTTGTAACCGAAGGTAGGCGGGCTTACCCCAAAGGCGAAAAACGCCGAAACAAAAGCCCCTCAACCGCCCAGCTGTCACTATTTTGAGGGGGGGTAAGTTTTTGAAAATGAAAAAACGATTTTGTAATTAATTGATAATAAGTAATATAGAATGTGGATTAGCTGGATTTTTCAAATTAGTCGGTTGATAGTGAAAAATTATAGCTACCTTTGCGTCATGGAAAATCTCAAAGAAAAGTTATCGTTAATCTCTCGCCATTTAAACGAAAAGCAAAGGCGCATAGTCTTTTCCGCCGAAGCATATCAAATAGGTAGAGGCGGAAAATCACTGGTAT
>BNTP01000327.1 GCA_025996695.1 Bacteroidia bacterium
ACAAATAGGACGCATCCGCCGGAGTAGCGTCTATTTCGGCAACCGTGCCATATTCCGGCGTGCTGCCTGTGAAGGCTCCCAACACAGTTTCTTGCGGCAGCACCATCAAACCGTTACTCGCAGTGGTTATCGCGGTGTAATCGGTGCTGGAGGTGCCGGTGCCGTAAGGCACAAGCACATTTGTGCTCCCAAGATCCACTTTATATGTAACCGAATCGTGCTGTGCTTTCCAGGAAACGTTGTATGCTCCCGAAACATGCGCAAATGGATCTGCTGCATTCGGTACCGAATCCAGCAGGTTGAGTGTTCCTTTCGATTTCAATTTACTCAAAGCCAATTCTTTAATCACATACGTCTTGTTTTTGTTCTGATTTTGTGCCTTGAAAACAATTCGTGACAGGGCGTGCTTGAAATTCAATTGCACGGTTGGACTGCTTGGCTTATAAGTCAAATCCACACTTTTTGTAACCATAAAATCTTCTTGTTGGTCAATCGTGTGATTCACATCGCCGACCCATCCCGGCACGGTGTATTCAATCTCGGGACCGGCGACAGGAGGAATCGTGACTGAGGGCGCCTGTTTCAAACCGACCGTCACATTCACACTTGACGCTGGCGAGTAAGCGAAGAAATCCACGGAATCTCTTGCCGGCCAGCTGGCTTTTGGGAAATAGTCCCAACTCGCCCCACCTTCGCTGCGTGTTACAGTTACACCGTTCAGCACATAACCGTTGTAAGGATCTGCTGCACTGACCGCAGCGTCAGGATGGCTCCACGCCGAGGTGGTGAACGAGGTCATCGAACCTCCGGTGGTTACACTTGCGCGGAGCTGCTTGTCCGCGAACGTCTTGAAGGAAATCTCCCTCCCACTACTCTGCAACGGATTGTTTTGATACAAATCGGTTGCACAACTGCTGCTCAAAGCCACCAGGCCGAGCAGGCCAAAAAATAATTGTTTCTTTCTCATGTTTTCTAATTTTTAATTCTTAATTCTTAATTTATTGTTCATTGTTCATTATTAATTGTTCATTGTTTGCATGGGGCATGCCTACCGCATGCGGCGATGTGATAGTTGTGCAGGAAAGGCGTGTTGGCCAACGCAACCCCATAGAAAGGCGTGTCAGCAGGAGATGTCTCCACTCCGCAAAGCGGTCTATCGCCCGCTTTGCTTCGGTCGACAAGACGACCCTCACGTGGGGGTCGGGGGAAAGGCAGCGGCGGCTCCGCCGCCGCTGCCTTTCCCCTCTCTCTTAAAAAAACGGCGCCGTCTTGTCGACCGGAGGGACGCAGTCCCGTAGCGGAGACACCCCATGCTGACGAGCCTTCCTCCTGTCGACCGCAGAGGCGCAGTCCAGCGGCGCCGCCGCCGTCATTGCGAGCTACGAAGTAGCGAAGCAAACCAGCGGCTTTTGCTGGGTTGCTTCGGGCGTCGCCCTCGCAATGACGGAGCAGGCCGCCCCCGCAATGACGCAACGTGCCGCAACAAGACTCGATTGTCCCATTGCGGCTTATTTGTATGTGTGTGAAAAAATTGTAGTGCGCGGAAATTGCGCAGAGGTCAAGCCGGCACGCGTAGCGTGTCGAGGGTAAGGAATTTACCCCCCCCCATTTAAGTTGCTGATAATGATGGAGTTACGAGCGCTATTTTTTGCCTGCTTCATTCGA
>BNTP01000328.1 GCA_025996695.1 Bacteroidia bacterium
GACGGCTTTACCACCGTAAATCCATTTTCGTTTTGCAGTTTTTGTAACTCTGTTAGAGAGTTTGCCAAATTTTCATGTAGTGTTGCCATATAATTGTGCTCTTACTATCTTTTGATGCCGTGTTGTTACTATCTTTTGATGTTGTGCCGTTACTATCATTTGACGTTGTGCCATTACTATCATTTGACGTTGTGATGTTACTATTAATGAATACCGGATATAATACCTAAAAATAAGGTGAAAGCCCTACGGGCTATAACGCTTGGGGTGGGATGTCATTTTCTATTGATATGGATGCCCTACGGGCAAATAGTCCGTTAGGACTTGCATATCAATAGAAAATGGATGCTCCCCCCCCCTTCAACAATTTCCCGTAGGGAATTTACATTAGGTGCAATATCAGATAACCATTTACTATTGTTTTCGCGCCGTGCTTTTACTATGTTTTCGCGCCGTGCTTTTACTATGTTTTCAGGCCGTGCTGTTACTATGTTTTGCTGCAAAGGTATGTATTATTCCGGTTGTGTGCAAATTTTTTTTGAACAAATCACATTTTTTTTTATCTTTGCAGCCATGAAACAGACATTACAGTATATAAAGAACCAACTATCCGTAGGGGCGAAAAACTTTTCACCCTTACAGCGTGACGAAATCCAAACCCTCAGTTATTTGATACTACAATTCGTTTGCAAAAAGGACAAATGCGCCTTGTTGCGCGACAAAGATACACAATTATCGGCCAATGAAGTCGCTGAAATCGAGAAGATTGTCGGCGAATTGAAAAAAAATCGTCCGATACAATATATATTGGGCGAAACGGAATTTTACGGATTGAAATTGGCCGTTGACGAAAATGTGCTTATTCCGCGTCCGGAAACGGAAGAATTGGTGGATTTGATACTTCAAGGGCGCAAGGAGCGAGGTGCAGGGAGCAGGATTTTGGATATTGCGACGGGGTCGGGCTGTATTGCAATCGCGTTGGCAAAAAAAATGCCCGATGCAGCCGTGTATGCGCTGGATATTTCCGAAAAAGCATTGGAAGTTGCTCGTCAAAATGCGGCCACGAATCACGTGAATGTGCATTTTTTCCAACAAGATGTTTTATCATCCGCCCCTTATACCCCACACCTCACACCTTGCAGCTTCGATACAATTGTCAGCAATCCGCCCTATATTCCGTTGTCGGAAAAAGGCGATATGCACGCCAATGTCTTAGATTACGAGCCACACGAAGCCTTGTTTGTGCCTGAAAATGAGCCGCTTCTGTTTTATGAGCGGATTGCCGATATAAGTCGAAACCTGTTTTGCCCTTACGGACAACTATTTTTTGAAATCAATGCGCGTTTTGGGGAAGAAATCGTCCAAATGTTGTGCGAAAAAGGGTATTCTGACATTCAAATCATTCAAGATATTTCAAAACAAAATCGTTTTATTCAAGCTTTATGGAAGAAACAATAAAATCTCGCAAGGGCGTTGCACGTAACGCCCCTACATACGAACAGGCATTGCATCGCTTGGCTGCCCTTTGTAGTCGTAAAGAACTGTGTGTGAGCGACATCCGAAAAAAGTTGGACGCGTGGGAATTACTTCCGGACGACCAGGATAAATTGTTGCAACACTTGCAAAAAGAGAAGTTTTTAGACGAA
>BNTP01000329.1 GCA_025996695.1 Bacteroidia bacterium
CAAAACATAGGCTGCTCGGTAGGTTTGTGTACTGTGAGACCCCTTGCTCACGATTTTTTGAAGTTCCAAAACCTCTTCTTTTGTCAATTTTATCCGATACTTTACCATAACTCGTTTTTGGCGGCAATGGTACAAAAAATATACGGCTTGTCAAAATTAACTGAACATTAGTAATCTGAAAAGCAAAGGAATTATACACCGAGACGGTGCCGGCAAAGGCGGAAAGTGGGTAATTATAAAACCTGATTGATATAAGTCGCAATTAAGCGATATTGATATGAATTTTTTGTGATACATTGGCAAAGCAATAAAAATCGTACCTTTGCGGAAAAATTACAAACATCAAATGAATAAAATCGTAGAAATAGACCCTAATTCGGGTTTCTGTTTTGGGGTGGTCAATGCCATTGAAAAAGCGGAGGCGGAATTATGTGCGGGCGTACTGTATTGCTTGGGCGATATTGTGCACAACAGTCAGGAGGTAGACAGACTGAAAACGAAAGGTTTGCAAACCATCAATCATAGCGATTTGCAGGCGATGCGCGGCAAAAAAGTGCTGTTGCGTGCCCATGGGGAGCCGCCTTCAACTTATGAAACGGCGCGGCTAAACGACATTCAAATTATTGATGCTACTTGTCCGGTGGTGTTGCAATTGCAGAAAAAAATTCGCACGAAATACCAAACGACAGACCCTCAACGATCACAAATCGTAATTTTTGGGAAAATCGGTCACGCGGAAGTCAACGGATTGGTCGGACAAACCGAGGGCAAAGCCATCGTCATTGAGCACAAGGCGGATATTGAACAGCTGGATTTTAAGAAAGACATTTATTTGTTTTCGCAGACTACTATGTCGGTGGACGATTTTGAAACGATTGTGACCGAAATTCAGGCGCGCATCCAGGCGCCTGTCCACTTCAACTATTCCGACACCATCTGTCGAAAGGTTGCCAATCGGATGCAAAGCATTCAACAATTTGCTGCGAAGCACGATTTGGTGCTGTTTGTGGCAGGTGAGAAAAGTTCAAACGGCAAAGTCCTGTTGAGCGAATGTCTGAAAGCCAATCCCAATACACACCTTATTTCCAACGCCTCAGAAATTGACCCGAAGTGGTTGAAATCACCTGCTTCGATTGGCATTTGCGGTGCCACCTCCACGCCCAAATGGCTCATGGAGGCGATTGCCAGCAAATGTGCTACGCTGAGTGCGACGTGTGATTTTTAATAAACTCGTCAATTGTGTCAAAGATATAAGACTTGCCAAATGTATCATCCATTTTCTATTTTATGCATAGCCCTTTGCCAAATCAGCAGCCACTTTTTTCAGTTGCGTTTCCACCTCTTCGCTCAAAACGCCTTTTTTCAATTCTGCTAAAACGTTTTTGTGATTGAGTCGCAAATTTTCTAAATAAGCTGCTTCAAAATCACGCACTTTTGCTACGGGCACAGAAGCCAACAGCCCTTTGGTGCCTGCGTAGATGATAGCGATTTCTTCTTCAACCGGCATTGGCGAATATTGCGCTTTTGTTGCTCGTCCAAATATGGCAAGAATGACTTAATCTTTTCTATTGTATCTTGTGTTGATTCCATGCTGCAAAGATACAAATATTTTTTTAATTAGTCATTTTATTTAGTAACAATTTC
>BNTP01000330.1 GCA_025996695.1 Bacteroidia bacterium
GCCGCTGTATTTTCCGACTTTCGCATCGGACGGCACCCAAATATTGAGCCATACAGGCTGGGTGGTATGTGCGTGGATATTCTTAACATCCACAATATCAAGTATATCAGCCACCATAGACGAGTCCCATTCCGCCTTGTTTGTGCGGTGACCACAGCCTCCTTTTCCATCTTTATTCAGTTCGTCGGTCATCACATAGTCCACGAAATTGGTTTTGATGACCGTCGCCGGAATGATAGACATCCCATTTTTCAAGTCACTCACAGCAATGGTCACATCCGTCAAATCGGTGTCAGTGGATAGCACTGCCTGTGCGTTTATTCGTTCCCCTTTCCACGCTTTGAGCGACAGGTCGCGCGCATTTTTGATACTCGTAATTTCCGATTGGGGATAGCGAACGTCCGTGCTCCCCCAGTTCAATGTTGTCTGTGCCTGTGCCAAACTCCCCCCCACACAGAGGGCTAAAATGCTGTGTTTAATTTTTAATATCATGACGACAAAATTAGTTTTTTTATGAACGTCTTTGGCAACACTACTATAATAAACCATGATCTTTATATAGTTGTTTTAGCTCGATTTTCACCCGCCGTTCAAACTCGTCGCCAGTCATGAAACCTTCCGGTGGAGTGGGTTTCACGTTCAACACCCTCTTTGCCTTGCGTGCATAGGCGGCAGCACCTGTTTGAGCGGTTAAGTTCATTATTTCCATATTGCTGCAAAGGTAAAAGTTATTTTTGAATTTTACAAATTTTATTGACAAAAAAAGTTATATGTTGTACAACATATAAAAAAAATCTGACTGTAATGTATTTTTTTGTAACTTGCGACCGTTTTTTAATATAAATAAATTATGTAACCCATGAAAGTATATCAATCTAATGAAATTAAGAACATCGCCCTCATCGGCAGTTCCGGATCGGGAAAAACCACTTTGGCAGAAGCAATGCTCTTTGAAAGTGGAGTCATTAAACGACGCGGTACCGTGGCAAGCGGCAACACGACTTGCGACTATTTCCCTGTCGAAAAGGAGTATGGCTACAGTGTCTTTTCCACCATTTTTAGTGTGGAGTGGAACGAGAAAAAGTTAAATTTTATTGACACCCCGGGTTCAGACGATTTTGCAGGGAGTGCCATCTCCGCATTGAACGTGACAGACGCCGCTCTGATGGTGCTCAATGCGCAATATGGTGTGGAAGTGGGCACGGTCAACCTGTTTCGTTACACAGACAGCCTGAAAAAACCGGTCATTTTTTTAGTCAATCAATTAGATAAGGACACTGCCGACTACGATGCCGTGGTGGCTCAACTCAAAGAAAATTACGGCGGGAAAGTCGTTCAGATTCAGTATCCGGTGCAAGTGGGAGTGGCTTTTCATCAGATGATTGATGTGCTGAAAATGAAGATGTATCAATGGAAACCGGAAGGTGGCGCACCCGAAATTTTGGATATTCCGGCTTCTGAATTGGAAAAAGCAACCGAGCTTCAAAAAGCCTTAGTGGAAGCTGCTGCCGAAAATGACGAAGCGTTGATGGAAAAATTTTTCGATCAAGGCACGCTCACAGAGGACGAAATGCGCAAAGGCATTCGTGCCGGATTGATTACGCGTGGCATGTTTCCCGTACTTTGCGCGGATGCCG
>BNTP01000331.1 GCA_025996695.1 Bacteroidia bacterium
TTGCGGTGTTTGCGTCTCAAATGTGCGCCCGTTATCCGCCTCCATTTCGTTACCCGCCTTATCCTTAAACCCGCTGATAGTAGTGTAGGTGTAGGTTGTGTTGTGATTAAGCCCCGACAGGATGTAATTGGCGGTTGTGTTGCCGTTTGTCCAATTATTAAAAGTCAAAGTTAGCCCAGTGGCAGGAGAAAGCGTAACTGTGCCGGCGGTCGCGTCCATATCCTCGTCGAACGTTACCGACAGCGCTGTTGTTGACTGCGAAATGCCTGTGCCTGACGGTGAAACGCTCGCTACTGTGGGCTTAATTCCGTCCTTGAATAGGGCAACGGTGCGGTTGCCGTTTTCTATCACATAAGAGCCGAAGTCCGCAATGCCGACCTTTACGTCGCCCTGCGTCGTTACGCTTGTGAGCGGTATTGTATAGGTTGTAGCGGAGCCGCTAAGCGTTCCCGTAACTGCCGCGCCCGTCCCGGGCGTAATAGTAATATTTGTCAATCCGCTTACACTATCGCTGAACGTGAGCGTAATCCCCGTGCTGGTTGCCGTGCCGTTTGCGCCGCCCGTTTGCACTGCCGTATAGGAGACACACGTTGGGATAGGAGATGAGAGCGTTTGGGTTGCGGTAGTAGTGCGGGCATATTTGTAGCCGTATTCTGTGCTGTTCGCTGTGAGCCGCACCACTTCATTGCCGTCGCTCTGCGGTAGGTAGAAGTAAACCTTGCCGTCGCCGGCGGTTTTCACATCCTTGATGCCGTACACGCCGCTCGTCGCATCGGCTGTGGCGGCGCAGGCTACGCCCGCGATACGCCCTGCCGTGATGGAGGTGTTTGCAACAGGCGCACTGCCTACCGTCAGCGTATTGAGGAAAACAGTTGCGCCCTCGCCGTTGGTTGCCTGAGCGGTGCTTGAGGCTGCGACGCTGCCGCCGGTGATGATGAGCGCGGCACTGCTTGCCCCGCTACCGGCGCCAATGCCGTCGCCGCCGTTGCCGGTTGCCTTCACCATGCCGCCGCTGATAGTAATGTTGCCGCCGCGGGCATCACCGCTGCCGTCTTTGGCGGCACCGCCGATGCCGGAGCCGCCGGAGCCGCCAGTTGCCGTTACATTGCCGCCGGTGATGGTCGTGACGGCGGTGGTGGCGTCTTGTAAAGGCTCGTAGCCGTTGCCGATGCCGGCGCTCTGCGCACCGCCGTTCGCAGTAACCGTGCCGCCGTTGATGATGGTGTAGCTTGTGCTGAATCGTCCGCCGCCGATGCCTGCACCCCACTGACCGCCGGTTGCCGTTACCATACCGCCGTTGATGGTGATGGCGTTAGCAGCATCCGCTTTGTAGCCTACGCTATACCCGCCGGTGGCTCCGCCGATGCCGGCAGCTTGGTAGCCGCCGGCGGCGGTAATCGTGCCGCCGTAGATGGTGATGATGCCGTTCGCAATGCCCCCAGCCGCTTCCGGGTTACCTGAGGAGTAGTTTACGCTGGTGCTTCCGCCGATGCCCGCGCCCATGCGGCTGCCCGTGGCAAAGAGCGTGCCGGTGTTGCCTTCGATAGTAAGCGTTGCCGAAGGGGGTACGCAGATACCGGCGCCATGGCTGCCGCCGGTTAAGCGGCTCGTTGTGCCGTCGGCAAGGTT
>BNTP01000332.1 GCA_025996695.1 Bacteroidia bacterium
CCAAGTCGATTTTAGGATTGCTGGGCAAATTGTCCGACCCTTTTTATGGAACTGTCGAGGGCGGCTATATCTGCCAATATTACCCGTCCGAGGGCTTTGACGACATCGTTGACAACAAGATTGACAGTGTGCAGCTGAAGATTTTGTACACGACTTATCTTGGAGATTCAATTGCGCCGATGGAAGTGAGTGTGTATCCTGTAAATAAGCCTCTAACAGCGAATTATTACACGAGTGTCGACCCGACGCAATTTTGCGACATGAGCACGGTTTTGGGTAAGCATGTTTACACTCCGCGCGACATGACAATTACCGATTCGGCTTACAATGCCACTGCGCAGGGTTATTATCGGACGCTTTCGGTGACTTTGCCAAACAATGACTTGGGCACTGCTTTGCTGGCAGAATACAATAAACCCGATCATGGGGCGTACGCCTCTCCTAAAAAAATGGCGGCCTTTTTCCCCGGTACTTATGTGAAGTCGACGTTTGGAACCGGCAGTATGCTCAATGTAGAAAAAACAGCGATTTACATTTATTATACGCGACAATACACGGGCAAAGATGTGAATGGTGCCGACTCGCTTTATACCGGCACAAGTGCTTCTGTGCTCACGGTGACGAAAGAGGTGATTCAACTGAATGATTATACCAATTCGGGTGATGATCATTTGTTGACACCAAGCACCGATGTCATGTATTTGAAAACCCCTGTCGGCGTGTGTGCGCAGCTAACGATTGATGTTCAGCAGATTCTAAATAAAATGGGCAATCGCAAGCTCAGCAATGTGAGTTTGAATGTTAAGGCGTATCCAAAAGACTACACTACTGATTTCTCTTTCGATTTTCCGGGTTTGGGCACAACGAACACGCTGAATGCGACGCGTTCCAAATTGCTGTTGATAGAAAAAGACTCGGTACAATCTTATTTTGAAGGGAAGAAAACGGCCGACAATCGCAGTTTCTATTTTTCCACGTTTAATACGGCAACCTATTCTTATTCATACGCCAATATTGCGAATGTGGTGCAAAAAGTCATTAACAAAGCCGCGACGGAAAATACGGCTCCCGAGCCGCTGCAGTTACTTTTGATTCCGGTGCAAGTGTCTTACTCGCTCACTCAATCGTCGGATTACAGCACGTCGTATGTCGATTATGTTACATCCAATTACCTCACTCCGGCAGCGATCGCGCTAAAAAAGGCTCCCGGAGAGTTAAAAATTAGGGTGGTTGCGTCGGATCTCAAGTAAGCATATCGCTACACTTTTTAAGGCTCTCTTCCCATTGAGGAACGCTGAGCTGGAATGTGTTTTTGATTTTGGATTTATCCAAAACGCTATACATCGGTCGCGCTGCTTTGGTGGGGTATTCCGATGTAGGAATTGGCTGGATGTCACAATCCAAGCCTGCTAATTCAACGATTTTTCGCGTGAAATCATACCACGTGGTGACACCCTCATTGCTGTAATGATAAATGCCTGCCGGAAATGTTTTTTCACGCTCCGCAAATTCGATGATACACGCAATCGCTTGTGCCAAATCTGCAGCGCAGGTTGGCGTACCTGTTTGGTCGCACACCACGTTGAGCACATCGCGCTCGGCAGCCAAACGACGCATCGTCTTGA
>BNTP01000333.1 GCA_025996695.1 Bacteroidia bacterium
TTTGTTGATGTGTATCGGATGCTCGAGCGCGATACAAACATAGCCTACTACAAAGACTACGATCATAAATGTTGATAATGCCATAATCAGATTAGATTTTTTTGAATTTATGGCGCAAAGGTACAAAAAAAATTATTATTTCATAATTATTTTGTATCTTTGCGGTCTGAAAAGAATGAGCACATTGAAACAGAAATTTGATTTTTCGGCTTTTTGGGAAAAAGCTAAATTTAAATATAAGTTGTCTTTTTTGAATGAGAATACCTTGGAAGAGGTTTTTTCACTCAAATTGTCGCCCTTGTCTGCTACCTTGTTATTAGCGGGATTTGCGACAGTGTTGGTTGTGCTGACTTCGGTGGTTATTATTAAAACGCCGATTCGCAACTACCTGCCAGGGTATTTGGACGACGATATGCGCCAACAGATGCTTGTCAATGCTTTGAAAACCGACTCTTTGGAAGAAGTGATTCGGATTCAATCAGGCTATTTACTCAATATCACAGGTTTGCTGAATGGCACGAATAAAGTAGCCACAATACCTGTTTCAGACGCTTCAACGGTGCAACCGGAGGAATTTCAAAAGTCGGCAATGCTCACGGAATTTATGCGCACTTACGAAGAAGAAGAAAAATATAATGTCAACACCCCTACTTCATCACTGGCTTTGCCGGAAAATCTGATTTTTTACAAGCCGGCACGCGGCTATATATCCAGTCATTTTGATTTGAAGAAAAAACATTATGGCATTGATGTGGCAACGAAACCGAAGGAAAGTGTTTTGGCTACGATGCGTGGAATGGTGATTTTTGCCGGTTTTGAAGCGACCGGCGGCTATGTAATTGAGCTACAACACAGTAGCGGGGTCGTTTCGGTGTATAAACACAATGCAGTATTACTCAAAAAACAGGGCGAAACGGTAGACGCAGGCGAAGCAATCGCCATCGTGGGCAATTCCGGCACCCTGTCTAATGGCGTACACCTGCATTTTGAGCTGTGGAACAAGGGTACAGCCTTGAATCCCGAAGAATTTATAGTATTTTAAACTGAGGGGATTCCCGCCTGCGCGGGAATGACAACAAGCATGAAAAGACAAATCTGCATATTAGGTTCGACCGGCTCCATCGGCACACAAGCGTTGGATGTCATTCGTCAGCACCCCAATAAACTGGGTGTGTATGCTCTCACGGCCAATAATCAGGTTGATTTATTGATTCAACAGGCTCGTGAATTTCATCCGGAAGTGGTCGTGATTGCCAATGAATCGAAATATACCCTATTAAAGGACGCTTTGGCTGATTTACCAATTAAAGTGTGGACAGGCTCTGACGCGATTGCGCAAGTGGTTGAGATAGAGGATGTTGATATGGTTTTGACGGCCATGGTGGGCTATTCGGGCTTGAAACCGACGATTCACGCCATCAAAGCGGGCAAAGCGATTGCCTTAGCCAATAAAGAAACGTTAGTGATTGCCGGTGAGCTGATTATGAATTTGGCGATGCAATATCGCGCGCCGATTATTCCGGTGGATTCGGAACATTCGGCTATCTTCCAATGTTTAATTGGTGAGCACAACAATAATATTGATAAAATCCTGTTG
>BNTP01000334.1 GCA_025996695.1 Bacteroidia bacterium
GGGCAACCCTCAAAATTCCATAAAAACTGCTACGATGGCTTTGTATGGGGAGTCGCAGGAGGTATCATCTTTACCGGAGTAAATGATCGGCGTGATCGTGGACGATGCGTGCGCTCGAATAAAGGAGCGACGAGCTCGGTATATTAGACGATTTAGAATAGCCGGCAAAGGCAAAACAATGCCACCTAGGGCATTGTTTACTTGAAACCTCGCTTGAAAATTTGATGCGGTTCCGCTGATTTATTATGCTAACTCCTCCATCCGACAAGCAATCTCTTTCCCTGCAAAAGCCACGCCCAAGAGCGCGATGCGCTTGTTTTCGCCCGCATAGCGCTCATAATACCGCCGAGCGTGGATTTGTGCCAATGCCTCGTCTAATAGCGCATCAGTTGTTGTTGGAGCACTGGCGTATTTAATCTCTGCGACTACGACCCGTTCCTGCCACGTCCACACGGCATCTATGCGCCCCTTGTCGGTATTCACTTCGGCATCCACCTTGAAGCCCAGCATATTGAGCCACAACAAAATGAGCGAATGGTAATACGCTTCGCGCGGAATATGCAACTGATTGGGGACGCGAGCAAACATTGCTTGCATACTGCGTTCAAAAGGGAGTGCATCGCCATTCAATAACTGTTCCATCATTTGTCTGCACCCTCTGTTCACCTCCGGCAAAGAAGTTGCTGCATAACTTGCTAATAAATGGGTCGTTAATGCCCTGTTCACCTCCTCATTGGGAACGCCCAATGTGTAGAGCATCACCCTGCTAAACGGATCTTTTTCCTTCCGTTTCACAGTCAAATAACCTGTCTGAAACATCAATGTTTGTGGATTTATAGCTTGAATATCAAAACTGTCGAAATCCTTAGCCTGCATCTGAATTGGTTCCAAAAGCGATTTCACATCATCGTGCTCTTTTAAGATATTAACAATAAAAGTAGGCGAACCGGTTGTAAACCAATGGTCAGTAAACTCTTGCTGCCTAAAAAACATCAAAGTCGAAAACGAATTATACACAAACGTTTCGCCATCCCACGAGTAGCCATCGTACCAATGCTTAATATCCTCTATGGCTTCCAATTTCGTATAGCCTTCTTTTTGAGCCAATTGCTCAATGTAGGCATCAAAATAAAACTCCAACTCAGCCTGCGTATAGCCGCAAATCGCGGCAAACTGCGCCTCAAGCGTAATATCAACCAAATGATTCAGTCCCGAAAAGATGGAAACTTTGGAGAATTTGGATACGCCCGTCAAAAATAGAAATTTCAAATGCTCATCGGCGGGTTTAAGTAGCTGATAAAAAGCGTGCAGGATGGCACGATTTTCATCAGCCACTTTCAAATTTGTCAGATTATCAATGATTGGTTTGTCGTATTCGTCAACTAAAACCACGACTCGCTGCTTTGTTGATTGGTGCAATTTTTCGATTAATTCGGCAAAACTGCCGGCGCCGGTTCTTGTCAACGTAATGTTATGTTGTTGGGCTATTAGCGCAATAACATCTTCAAGGTCTTTCCGCAAACTTTCCGGTGTGTTATTGTTTATTTCCCCAAAATCCAAGCGAATTACCGGATATTGTTGTGTCCAATCCCAAT
>BNTP01000335.1 GCA_025996695.1 Bacteroidia bacterium
TTTGGAGGCAGATGAACTCAAAATATGACAAAAAACGGTTGCTTTTTCTCTGGGCACGAGAAGTTTGAACGGGGCGAAGTCTTTCAAAAATATAAAAGACGGACTGTATGGACAAACTCTAAATAATGAAAGCAATAAATAAAAAATAAAAATATTATGCAAAAGAAAATTTTAAAATTTGGCAACCATATTTTTTATAATCAATTTTCGCAACGAAACAGAGAAATTGCTCCGAGCGATTCAATTTTTGTTGCATTTTTCGGCGATTCGGTGTTAAACGGTGGTGCGCAAACCGATAACGACAGTTTGGCAACTTCGCTTTTGAGCGAATATTGGACTGAGAAAACAGGCAAAAATGTATTGGCATTGAATATCACGCAGGCTCGTGGGGAGCCGACAATGCTTACGGTTATCTGAAATCTTACGGCGACTTTGGCGCAAAAAAAATCGTTTTGATATTCAGTTCGCACGATGCTTACGATAATATGGATTTCAAACCGACTGTTGATGTTCATTCTTCATATCCGAGCAAACAGCCTTTCTGCGCCACTACCAAGTTTATCAGTCGTTATTTGCCGCATTATTTGCCAAAATTTTTAACTAAAACAAAATCGGACAGCGATGAATTGCTGATAAACAAAAGAGATGGCGAAAATACGCCGTTCAATTCCGGATTTGAGGATTTTTACAATTATTGCAACGCAAAAAATATTGAACTTTCGGTATATCTCCACGCCGACCAAGATGAATGGAAAGCGGGCGAATACAACGAACAAGGGCAGGAAATTATTGATTTTTGCAACGAGCGAAATTTGCAAATAATCAAAGAACTCGACTTCCATTTTCCCGAAAAAGCCTACCGCGACGGCATTCATTTGAGCCAATACGGACAATTTAAAATGTTTGATGTGCTCAAAAATCTGCTATTATAGTCATTTTTTTGAATAGACCCGTAATCGCTTCCGGTCAGAACGTCAATATCTTGGTAGTTGATACCGAAGTATATTCCAACACCGGCAGACAATCGTCGATTATGTGTATGTACTCTCGCTGAAAGCCCTCGTTTTTCGTGCTATTTCCGAAGGAGATATTTTATATTTGGCAGCAACGTTTTTCCAATTTGCAACCGCGTTAAGCACTTCGATTTTTATTTCTAAACTTCGTGCTTCCGATAAAAGATAGTGGGGTGCCGTATTCATAACCAATTCTATAGCCAGCAAATTATCCGTTTCGTCAATATTCAATTTCAAGCCGGTGCCGGTTTCATTTGCATTTATGTCGAAAGCAGGAGCCAATGCCCAGCCGGATGCTGTGAACAGAAAGCCATGGTTGCGCAGGTGGTCATCGGTATTGGATACGCATACAGAGAACAATACCCTTCGGAAAAGTTCTTCCAAATCGGTTTTGACATCGGCGCAATTCGACTTGATAAACTGAACGATATCAAGATAACTCACACCGCTATCCGCATCATCGCCATCGGTCTTTTGCAGCAAAGTCATTGCCGAGGCATAATGAATTCTTTTGTTGTCGGCCGTCCTGTCAAATCGTTGTGATAAATAAGTATGGTAAGGCGAGCCTAACTTTTTCA
>BNTP01000336.1 GCA_025996695.1 Bacteroidia bacterium
AACAACAGAATCGCCATTGCCGTGAAAATAAGGTAAAGCCCCCATAACCGCAGCAATTTACAATGGTTGGGCGGCATGGGCATCATCGTGTTTTCGTTGGCATTGCTCCCTTTGTTGGGCGGCGAAGTGGGGCAGCTCTTCGACGCGGAAACATCGGGCATCACGCACGACAAGTTTCGACCGCGTATCACGCAGGTAGCTAAGCGGTTATGGGGGCTTTACCTTATTTTCACGGCAATGGTGATTCTGTTGTTGTGGCTCGGGCCAATGGGACTGTTTGATGCCGTGTGTCACGGCTTTTCGACCATTTCGACGGGTGGTTTTTCGACCAAAGAAGAAAATCTTGCTTTTTGGCATTCGGGCTATGTGGAACTCGTGATTGCGGTGTTCATGCTGCTTTCTGCCACCAATTATTCCCTCCTTTATTTTGTGTTGTTGAAAGGTAAAATCAAGCAATTTTTCAAAGATGAAGAATTGCGTTGGTTTTTGATTACGATTGTTATAGCCACGTTATTAGTGGGCGGGCGCTTGTGGTACGACAATTTTTATGCTTCGGATTTCTTGACTGCTCTGCGACATTCTGCGTTTCAGGTGGTTTCATTTATCACGACAACCGGTTTTTACACGCAAAATTTCGCCGATTGGAATGCGTCTTGCCTGATTGTTTTTTTGGCACTGATGATAGTGTGTGGTTGTGCCGGCTCTACAAGTGGCGGGATGAAAATGGTGCGTGCGGTAGTCCTGTCCAAAAACACCGTCAACGAATATGAACGCCTGGTGCATCCACGAGCCATTATTCCGGTACGCCTGAACGGTGCGGTGGTGTCCTTTGGGACGATGCAGCGACTGTCGGCATTTGCTTTCCTTTATATATGTATTATTTTAATAAGTTGGGGCGTGCTCACGTTTTGTGGATTGCCCTTCAAAGAATCCCTAAGCACCTCTATATCAGCTCTTAGCAATGTTGGGCTGATATTCGGCACGTTGGGCGAAAACAGTTCATGGCTCGATTTAACCGACTTCACCACCGGCTATTTAGCTCTGTTGATGATTGTGGGGCGCATAGAAATTTTCACTTTCCTGATAATGTTTTCACCCGGTTTTTGGAAACATTAGATGTTTTACGCTTGCCTTCAAGATTGCTATGTAGAATTTTAATGTATTGACGCTGCCCCGCAAATTCAAAAAAGATGTTAAAAAATTTGGAAAGTACGTTATAATGTTGTACCTTTGTCTTCTGATACAAATTAGACTGATGGTTAGTCATAAACATATCGCGTTCATAACTCCCTCATTATCAGTAATTTACGATGGGGGGGGGGGTAAATTTCCTTGCACAAACCGATCTGCGCAAGCGCATCTTCGCGTCCGCGCGTTTCCGGCGATACACAATATTTTCACAAACATACCGGCAAGCCGTAACGGGACTTTCGAGTCCTGTTGCGGCTTTGTGCGTCATAGCGAGGGAGGCTTGCTCCGTCATAGCGAGGGCGGCCTTTTCCGTCCTTGCGAGGGCGAAGCCCGAAGCAACCCAGCTGCTTTTTCTGGTTTGCTTCGCCATGCTCACAATGACGGCGACTTC
>BNTP01000337.1 GCA_025996695.1 Bacteroidia bacterium
CTAAAAATAGGCGACCTCATTTACACTGGAACGCCCGCTGGAGTTGGTAAAATTCACATAGACGACCATTTGGAAGGCTACATCGACACAAATAAATTGCTTGATTTTCAGATAAAATAACGTTAATTTAGGGGTGTTTTGGATAGCAATTTGGCAAATATTATGAAGCAAAATAAACAGGAAAATAAACTGCCGTCAACCGCGCAAAAATCATTCATCTGGGTGAAGTTTACGCTCAAATTGTTGCTGCTTTTCACCAGTGTGTTATTGGTCGTGCTCTACTTAGACAAAAAAGAATATTTTGTTAGCGACCAAAACAACAATCATGTGGCACGCAAATGGCGTTCGTTCTACCGTTTTGCCGACGAGCAACATAAAAATGCCGACATTGTGATATTCGGCAATTCGCACGCTTCGGCAGGAGTTGAGCCGTTTATTGTTTCTATGGCTACCGGCACCTACTGTTTTATTCTAAATTCGCTTGGCTCATCGGTGATAGATGCTTATTTTAACTTAAAAGAAGTGTTGAGGCATGGCAATAAACCCAAAATAGTTATTCTCGAAACAAATTTTATTCAAGGCGAAGAGCGGGGAATCGAATGGGGGAGGATACAGAGTTTTGAGGCAAAACAAGGCGTTTGGACTAAATTGCAAATGTTGCCCTACTGGCTTCCAAGTGACGCTTGGCTGAAAGCATGGTCGCCAACGATTCGCAATCACTCTTTTTTGTTGACTAATCCCGAACAAATTGAGTATAACAAAAATACAAAAGACAAAAATCCGGATCGTATGCCGCTTGACCTTGGTCGATTTTCGCATGGAAATGACTATATGTCTGCGAAAACAATCGCTTTGTTTGATAGTTGTTCCCCCAATCAGCTGACTAAAATAGAAATACCCGAAGGCAATCATTACTATTTGAAAAAAGTTGCAGACCTCTGCCAAGCAAACGGCATAGAATTGATGTTTCTTACCGTGCCCATGTGGTATAAAACATTCACTCATTACGATGCGATACAAAAGTCGATGGAAAATGAGGTTTACAAAAAATTTTCGCAGGCTAAGGTGCTTGACCTGCAATTGCCTTACGACACACTGCTTTTTACAAGCAATGCTTTCAACGACGAATACAGTGCTTGGCAGCATACCTCTCATTACGGCATGATGCGTGTTGCCTATAAATTGTCGGATTTCTTACTGAAAAATTATGCTTCCATACTGCCTGATAGAAGTAAAGACCCGCGTTGGATTGCTGATTTTCAAGACCAGTTTGGCTTTGTTTTTGATCAGGATGCGCCACCAATGAGCACCAAATACAGTTCTATTTTGAAAGATAAAACAGTCGGTAGTGAACGGATAATTGAGTTGGCGGAACAACAAAATGAAGATACCAAATCGCTGATTCTCAAGATTGCAAAGCCCTCTGCATTAGGCTCTAACATTACGGCTATCTGTATCGTTTACTACGAAAATCAACCAATTGCTATTGCTATCCCAATGCAGAGTTACATGGATGTTTTTCCACCGCGCCACAATGTTTATTCCGCTAAAGTAGAGAACGATGTGCAGGTTTTAGA
>BNTP01000338.1 GCA_025996695.1 Bacteroidia bacterium
ACGCCGTTTTGATTTCAGCCTGCGAAGCTGTTTTGCTTACGCCTAATACCTTATAATAATCAATCATAATTAATTAAAAATTAAAAATTAAGAGGCGTCATGGCGGGCTTGACCTGCCATGACGGACTATCAAAATGTCAGCTTTGCAGGGTATTCACCTTTGTCAATCAAAGCTTGAATTTTTGCAACTACACCGGCACGATCATCGGCATAAGTTACACCAAACCATTTGGAAGGTGTATCCAATACTCTGACACGGGCTTTTTTGCTTGCAATCAAGTGGTCAACCACCAATGGAATGAAAAATTCTGCTTTGGGGTTTGCTTGATTTTTCGGATCTGACAAGAAATTTATAAATTGTTGTTCAGAATAGTCGAAATATTCCGGCGTAAAGCCCCAAAAATTCATTGAAACCGGTGTTTCGTCGGCTACAACAACTTTTTTACCATTCTCGTCTTTGAATTGGATTTCGCCGTCGATGCGTTCGATTGCAGTACGTTCCGTAATCGTTTTCAAAAAGCCGTCCGAATCGGTTGCGCAAACGCCACGAGCCACAGAACCGCTTTCAGAGAGCGTATTGCCCACACGATAGCCAACCATCGAGTATTCGTTGGGGGTGTCGCCTACTTTCTGCAAATAATCTGCCAGAATTTTAAAGCTTTCGCGACCATAAAAATCATCAGCATTAATGACTGCAAACGGCTCTTTGATAGCCTTTTTGCCCATAATCACGGCGTGATTAGTGCCCCAAGGCTTTGTGCGGTCGGCAGGTACAGAAAAACCGTCGGGCAAGGCATCCAAACTTTGGAAAACGACATCCACAGGAATGCTATTTTCGTATTTTTTCAACACTTTGTCGCGAAAATCCTGTTCAAAATCTTTGCGAATCACAAACACAACTTTTCCAAATCCGCCACGAATAGCGTCGTAGATGGAATAATCCATGATTGTTTCCCCGTTAGGACCAAGTCCGTCAAGTTGTTTCAATCCTCCATAGCGGCTACCCATGCCGGCAGCGAGTACAAATAATGTGGGTTTCATTTAATTATGAATTAAGAATTATAAATTATTAAAAATGCTTGAAACAAATAATGTTCAAACACTACCGGTTGCAAAGGTACATAATTTTTGCAAAAAATCAAACGGCATTGATAAATAAATTTAGTGATTGCGAGCATCAATAAACTTGTCGATGTCCTCAAAGGTATATTGGGGGCCTGTGGTGTGTAGGGCACCATAAGAGTCAATGACGTAGTCCAAGGGATGCTCAAATGCTACAATTTACTCTTCTCGGTTTCCAACATTGCATAGAGTTTGGAATTATAAAGTAAATCAGCTGCCGCTTTAACATCTATATTGCGCTCATTTTCAACAGTTTGAATGAGCCTTCCACCATTTCATAAGCCCTTTCTGCATATCTTTATTATTTCATTCACACAATCGGAACCCAACTACGAGATGCCAAGCATCCCTCGACATCTCAATGGCTTCTTCGTCCGATAACGAGCAACCCCGTGCAGTATTCCCCCAATATCCCCCAATTACGAAATACACTTCTATAAAATTATCGGACGA
>BNTP01000339.1 GCA_025996695.1 Bacteroidia bacterium
TTGCGGTCAGGTTGCCGGTCAAGGTCGTTGCGCCCGTCACGCCCAAAGTGCCGCCAACGGCGGTGTTGCCGCTGAGCGTTTTGTTGCCTGCCAGTGTCTGTGCTTTTGTGTAAACAGAGTCACGGAAAGGATTCAAAGCGGTGCTTGCGGTGTTTTGAGCAAGAGCTACCTGCGCTTCCGTTGCAAGCTGGGTGGTGTTTCCAAGAACAGCTGCCGCGCTTTTGGCTTTTACCGTCGGATTCGCATTCGGGAAAGAAGCCGTCGTGCCATTTGCGGTCAGGTTGCCGGTCAAAGTCGTTGCGCCAGTCACGGCCAAAGTGTTACTTAAGGTCGTTGCGCCGGTCACGCCCAAAGTGCCGCCAACGGCGGTGTTGCCGCTGAGAGTCTTGTTGCCTGCCAGTGTCTGTACTTTTGTGTAAACAGAGTCACGGAAAGCGTTCACAGCGGTGCTTGCAGTGTTTTGAGCAAGAGCTACCTGTGCTTCCGTCGCGAGCTGGGTAGTGTTTGCAAGAACAGCGGCCGTGCTTTTGGCTTTTACCGTCGGATTCGCGTTCGGGAAAGTAACGGCTGTAGCATTC
The DNA here is from genome assembly GCA_025996695.1 of Bacteroidia bacterium. Taxonomy (GTDB): domain Bacteria; phylum Bacteroidota; class Bacteroidia; order Bacteroidales; family Azobacteroidaceae; genus Azobacteroides. The sequence goes on from BNTP01000339.1 coordinate 579, forward strand.
GGGAAAGAAGCCGTTGCGCCATTTGCCGTCAGATTGCCGGTCAAAGTCGTTGCGCCGGTCACGGCCAATGTGTTACTTAGGGTTGTTGCGCCGGTTACACCTAAAGTGCCGCCAACGGCGGTGTTGCCGCTGAGCGTTTTGTTGCCTGCCAGTGTCTGTGCTTTTGTGTAAACTGAGTCACGGAAAGCGTTCACAGCGGTGCCTGCCGTGTTTTGAGCAAGAGCTACCTGTGCTTCCGTTGCGAGCTGGGTGGTGTTTCCAAGAACAGCTGCCGTGCTTTTGGCTTTTACCGTCGGATTCGCGTTCGGGAAAGTAACGGCTGTGGCGTTCGGGAAAGAAGCAGTTGTGCCATTTGCGGTCAAGTTGCCGGTCAAAGTCGTTGCGCCGGTCACTGCCAAAGTGTTACTTAAGGTCGTTGCGCCCGTCACGCCCAAAGTGCCGCCAACGGCGGTGTTGCCGCTGAGAGTCTTGTTGCCTGCCAGTGTCTGTGCTTTTGTGTAAACAGAATCGCGGAAAGGATTCAAAGTGTTGCCTGCGGTGTTTTGAGCAAGAGCTACCTGTGCTTCCGTTGCGAGCTGGGTGGTGTTTCCAAGAACAGCTGCCGTGCTTTTGGCTTTTACCGTCGGATTCGCGTTCGGGAAAGTAACGGCTGTGGCGTTCGGGAAAGAAGCAGTTGTGCCATTTGCGGTCAAGTTGCCGGTCAAGGTCGTGGCGCCGGTTACACCTAAAGTGCCGCCAACGGCTGTGTTGCCGCTGAGAGTCTTGTTGCCTGCCAGTGTCTGTGCTTTTGTGTAAACAGAGTCACGGAAAGGATTCAAAGCGGTGCTTGCGGTGTTTTGAGCAAGAGCTACCTGCGCTTCCGTTGCAAGCTGGGTGGTGTTTCCAAGAACAGCGGCCGTGCTTTTGGCTTTTACCGTCGGATTCGCATTCGGGAAAGAAGCCGTCGTGCCATTTGCGGTCAGGTTGCCGGTCAAGGTCGTTGCGCCGGTTACGG
>BNTP01000340.1 GCA_025996695.1 Bacteroidia bacterium
ATTGTTAAGTCGGGACAGTTTAGTGTAAAAGTAATTAAAAATTAAAAAACAACAAAGAAAATGAAAAAGATAACAGCAACATTAATAGTTCTTGTATCGTTATTTTTGATGATAACAGGCAATCGCGCACAAGATGTAGTGCGAACATTGCAAATCGAAGACGAAACCATCGCTCGCGAAGTGAAAGTGCCGTATCGTATCACTCATGATACTAAAACGGCAGAATATACGCTATTTCGTGATGGCGCCGTGATTGATACATATAGTGAAAAATTTCCCATAACGGCAGGCGCCGCTTCGCTGCGTGTTGCTTATGAAACTGTAAAAACGGTCTATCTACGAGTGGGAGAAACCATAGCCCTACCCACCAAGTCCGGTGTGGCAGAGGCCCTGTGGCGTGCATGGGGTATCAATAGCGAGATTGTAGTGTTAAAGGGATACACTGAGATGACCGGAAAGAGAATCGGAAAGGAAACTATTCTTGCAGTTTCAGATATATTTTATGGACACCTGGAAGAGGAGTTTGAGGTAATGGTAGTAGACCCAAACATAAAGACTATTGATCCGGCAGCGGTGCACACTTTGCTCCCCACAAAGATAGCTCTAAAGGGCACCATCTTAAATGGCGAAATCAGTTCAGACGCATTCATAGAACGAGGATTTTGCTATTCTACCAGTCCCAATCCTACCATCACGGACATATTGATTAAAGCGGAAGGAACCCAAACACGAGGAGGGTTCTCTGCAAATACAGGTAATTTGACAAACGAACAAATAGACTTATACTATTATTGTGCGTATGCAAAAACCAAGTCAGGCATCGTGATTTATGGAGCTGAGCAAAGTTTTAGCATTGCTTCCGGTTACAATGTCACAACAGAGGAACCTGAATTAACATCAAAGGGAGTGACATTAAAAGGATCATATAACGATCCTGATGGTCGTTTGAAAATGCCACGTTTTGATTTCTATGAACAGGCAGACCCCAAGAACATTCACGAACTAAGAAATGTTACTCTGTCCAAATCCGGAGATAAGGTAGAATATAGTGGAACGCTATTATGGAAGGATTTGAAAGAAAATACCGCCTATAATGTACGAACGTGCGTATCCACAATGACTGGACATGGATACGAGGGGAAGAACGAAGTGAGTTTTTCAACTCATGCTCTGCAGCTCATAGCTTACGCGTCCAACTATCCGGAAATACCGCAAACATCCGGGAGTGCATGGACAGCCAGCGCGAAAGGACATATCCAACCGGTACAGGTGACGGAGCCCATCGTGCTTTATAACCGAAAAGGCTACAACTCCGTTAACTTGGATGCTAAACTGTTTGAAGTAGGAAAGCCCGATGCCTCGCCTGTCGGGCAAGGAGACATTGTTTGGTCTTCAACCGATCCTAACGTAGAGATTAGAAGTATTGAGGGATTATCCAACAAAAATATAACCATAAACACAGAGGCGCTTCAAGGGATGACTTGTTACAAAGGCTAACGATAGCACTTTGTCGGAAGCAAATACTTGGTTTTTACCGGGCTCCGCAGCAAAGGATACTGTCAGATCGTTGTC
>BNTP01000341.1 GCA_025996695.1 Bacteroidia bacterium
AAAAGTTAAATTTCAAATCATTATTGATATGCTGTCTGTGTTTCGCGGGCATATCGTGTTCAGGTCAGCCGGCGCAGGACTTAAATCAAACAGATTTAAGTTTAATGCCCGTAAAGTCGGGCGGCAAATGGGGCTACATTAACCTCGAAGGCGAGTATGTGATTAAGCCGAAGTTTGAAGAAGCCCAATCGTTCCAAGACGGTTTGGCATTGGTAAAGTCGGGTGGCAAATGGGGCTACATTAACCTCGAAGGCGAGTATGCTATTGCCCCGCAGTTTAAAGAAGCCAACTCTTTCCACGAAGATTTGGCGCGGGTAAAATCGGTAGGCGGCAAAGTGGGCTACATTGGCAAAGACGGCAAATATGTTATTGCCGCCAACTATCAGGATGGCAGTGATTTTTTCGGCGAACAGGCATTTGTATTGTCTGCAAGCGGCGCGGTTGTGTGTATTGATAAAACAGGCAATGCCAAATTTACGCTCGGACAAGCAAAATATGTTTGGGGCTATTCCGCAGGACTGACGATGTTTCTAACTGCCGGCGGTAAAATCAAATATGTAAATAAATCGGGCAAAGTGGTGTTTGAGGAAAATTGTGATTATAACGGTGCGAGTAACGGTATTTGTTGTGTTTTGGGTGCTGGTTCGTTGAACGATGGAATATTATCCATAAGTCAAGACGGTAAATATAGCTTTATTGACAAAACAGGCGGCTTTATTAGCTCTACTAAATTCGATTATGTAAGCGATTTTAGCGAAGGACTGGCGGCTGTTAGGGTAAAAAATGGCAAATGGGGATTTATTGACAAAACAGGGAAAGTTGTGATTAGCCCACAATTCGAGGTTGCACACAATTTTAGCGAAGGACTGGCAGGGGTTGTAGCAACCTCCCCCAACCGAAAATATTATTATATTGATAAAACAGGAAAAGTTGTGAATTCTCCACAGAAAACCGACAAAGTTGCGACTAAATATAGTGAAGGTCTGGCAAAATCAAAGTCGAGCAACAAATGGGGATTTATAGACAAAGCAGGTAAATTTGTGATTCGTCCTGAATACGATGATGCACTCGATTTTAGCGAGGGACTGGCGGCTGTTAAGTTAAACGGCAAGTGGGGGTATATTAATATTAATCAATATGGTGTTGCGATTGAGCCGCAATTCAGTGTTGCAGGGAGTTTTCACAATGGCTTGGCTGAAGTTATGTCTAGTGATGATAGGTATGATGATTCGGTAATGTCACTTTTTATTGATAAAAGAGGTAAAATTATTGGAAAGATGGAGATTGAACAAGAGATAGATATACGTTATCTTCCTAATGGGATTACAGTCGTCTTCGACAACGGCTATAATCTTGTCAGTGCAGCGGGAACTATCGCAACGGTTGATGATATAAAGTACTTGTCGTCAGCGAAGGATTATTATGGCAATGGCATGGACTATGCTGACTGGGACTATTTTTTTAGCGTTGGTAATGGAAAATTAGAAAATACGTATATCTCTGGTTTGCAGTGTCAATAATCAGTGATAACCGGCGCAGTCACTCAAAAGCAATGC